>DATLFW010000030.1:0-2164 GCA_035540775.1 Acidimicrobiia bacterium | reverse complement strand
TCGAGGGCGGCGAGCAGGGAGGGCCGGTCCTGAATGCGCTGGGGGGTGATGCCGACGATGACGGCCTCGCGGGGCGCCATCAGTTCGACGCCGTCGTGACCCTCGATCGGCGCTCGCTCCGGCCACGTTCGCATCCGGCGGAGGCGATCGCCGTCGTCGAGGTGGGGGTGGACGACGCGGGGCGACCATTCGACCCACCACCGCCCGTTCTCCCGCACGGTTTCGACCCGGCCGCGGTACGAGAACTCACCCAACCCCGACACCTCGACGGTGGCCTCGAATGGAACGAGGCCCCGGTCGCCGTCCTCCTGCGCCGCCCCGGCGTCGAGTTCGAGGGACGCGACGTGGAGGTCTTCGAGGAGCCCCTGGTGGCGTTCAGGCAGGCGCGGTGGCGGCTCGAACACGTAACGGCCGAGCTCGTTCCAGCGCTCCTCCTCCCACGCCGAGAGGAAGGCCCCGGCCGCGGCTCCGGGCGAACCCTGGACGTCTTCCGACCGAGTGAGGGTGAACGCCAGGACGCCGCCCGCGAGAAGGGCCACGACGGCAAGCACGGCGATGATCAGGCGGGCTCGCGACACCGCCCCATGATGCCCGCCTTGCACCCGCCCGGCGCGTCAGCCCTCCCCCCGGCTTCTGGGTACGTCTGCTGCCCCTCTGTGTCGGTGGACGTACCCAAAACGCAGCGGGCCGGTCAGGCGAGGCGTTCGATGACGGTGGCGTTGGCCTGGCCGCCGCCTTCGCACATCGTCTGGAAGCCGAATCGCCCGCCCGTCGCCTCCAGGTCGTTCAGGAGGGTGGTCATGATCCGCACCCCCGACGCCCCGAGCGGGTGGCCGATGGCGATCGCACCGCCGCGCGGGTTGAAGCGGGTCATGTCGGGCTGGAACTCCTTCGCCCACATGAGCGCGATGGCAGCGAACGCCTCGTTGCACTCGAAGGAGTCGAACTCGTCGACCTTCATCCCCGACCGCTCGAGCAGGCGGCGCGTGGCGGGGTTGGGAGCCGACAGCACCAGCACGGCGTCGTCGGCCAGGACGGTCTGGTGGACGATGCGCGCGCGGATCGGCAGGCCGAGCCGCTCGGCGGTCGCCCGGTCGGCGATCAGCATGGCGGCGGCGCCGTCGGAGATCTGCGACGAGTTGCCCGCCGTGATCGAGGGGGCGCCGTCGTCCCACGACTGGGCGCTCGGCAGGGCGGCGAGCCCTTCGAGGCTTGTGTCGCGCCGGATGCCCTCGTCGGCCGTGTGCATCTCGCCCGTCTCCCGCCCCTCCTCGTCCTTGATCGGGACGGGGACGATCTCCTTGGCGAAGTGGCCGTTGTCGGTGTTCTCGGCCGCCCGGCGCTGCGATTCGAGCGCGTAGGAGTCCATGTCCTCGCGGGTGATCCCGAACTTCTCAGCGAGGACGTGGGCGACCTGGAACTGCGTCCACAACTGCCCGTCGATCACGTCGAGGTAGCTCTGTGGGAAGGGACCGGCGCCGCCCCTGGCGTTCGACGCCAGCGGGGTTCGGCTCATGACCTCGACGCCGCAGGCGATGCCGAGGTCGTAGGCGCCCGACTGCACCCCCTGGGCGACGAAGTGGACGGCCTGCTGGCTCGACCCGCATTGCCGGTCGACGGTCGTGCCTGGCACGTGCTGCGGCAGGCCGGCCGCGATCCACGCGTTGCGGGTGACGTTGGTGCTCTGCTCACCGACCTGCGTGACGCAGCCGCCGACGACGTCGTCGACGAGACCGGGATCGACGCCCGAGCGCTCGACCAGGCGCTGGAGGGCGAAGGCGAGGAGGTCGACGGGGTGCCAGCCCGAGAGGGCGCCGTTGCGACGGCCGAAGGGCGTCCGCAGGGTGTCGACGATGACGGCTTCCCGAATCTCCGGCACGTTCCCCCACTCCTTCGACGACGACGGCGATTCACTGCTCGTTCTTGGCCCTTTGTGCAGGGATATGCGCTGCTGCGGAGGCCAAGAACGAAAGGTGACGTCGGTGTCAGGGTAGCGGGACGGGCGGCGGCGTCAGGAGTCCGAGCGGAGGACGAACCGGAGGTTGTCAGCCCCGTACCCGGCGGCCGCCGTGCCCTCCAGGGGGGCGAGCGCCGCTTCGATGTCGGACTTCGGATCGGCGATCCCCTCGGCGTGGGGCCAGTCCGACGAGTACATGA
Organism: Acidimicrobiia bacterium; assembly: GCA_035540775.1. GTDB lineage: Bacteria > Actinomycetota > Acidimicrobiia > IMCC26256 > JACPCJ01 > DATLFW01. The sequence continues at coordinate 7 of DATLFW010000030.1, read as the reverse complement.
ACATCTC
>DATLFW010000029.1:0-6272 GCA_035540775.1 Acidimicrobiia bacterium | reverse complement strand
CCCCATCGTGCTGCTGTCGTTCGCCGGCGGATGCGTGGCGGCCCTCGTCTTCCCCTTCCAGCAGGCGATCCTCCCCGAGCTCGTCCCTCGCGACGACCTCCTCGCCGCCATCTCGCTCGGGTCCGCCGGTTACAACTTCGGCCGAGTCGTGGGCCCGGCGCTGGCGGGGATCGTGATCGCCCTCGGCTCGTTCACCTGGGCCTTCGCCCTCGACGCCGTCTCGTTCCTCGCCGTCGTGGCCGCGCTCCTCGCCATGCGCTTCGGCCCCGGCCCCAAGGTCGAATCGGGCGGCCTGTTCGCCAGCATCCGGGAGGGCGCCGCGGTGGCCCGCCGGGTGCCGGGGTGCCGGAGCCCGATCCTGCTCATCGGCACGGCGGCTCTCCTCGTGTCGCCGTTCATCGCCCTCGTTCCGGCCATGGCCGACGTGTTGGTCGAGGGCGGGGCGTCACGGCTGGCCGGAGCGACGGGCGCCCTCGTCACCGCCCAGGGCGTCGGGGCCGTCCTCGGTGCCCTCGCCATCGCGCCGATCGCAGCGCGGATCGGCCGACGGCGAGAACTCGTCGGCGCTCTCGTCGCCACGCCGCTCGCCCTCCTCGCCTACGCCGCCTCCCCGACGGTCCCCGTCGCCGTCGTCACCCTCTTCCTCGTCGGCGCCGGCTACATCGGCATCCTGAGCGGCCTCGCGACCGCCGTACAGGTGCACGCCCCCGACGCCTTCCGAGGCCGGCTGATCAGCCTCTACTTCGTGGCGCTCGGGGTCGTCTACCCCATCGGTTCGCTGATCCAGGGCGCCATCGCAGACCGGGTCGGCCTGCGCGAGACGACGGCTGGCGGAGCCATTCTCATGGTCGCCGCAATGGCCCTGCTGGCCATCACTCGCCCCGGCGTCTTCCGCGCCCTCGACGACCCCGCCGGCACCGACGCCACGCCGGAACCCGCCGGCCCGCACGTCGCCGATCCGGCCGCACCAGTGCCGACGGTCGAAGGCGGCGCATAGGACGACGCCCCGTCGGGGTACCGGACAGACGTGCAACCCGACTGGCCCTCGTCCGCGCGCGAGCAGGTGGCGGAGTGGGTCGACCGCGGGCTCGAGGCGAGCGCCGGGGCGCTTCGGACCCTTGGCCGGGCTGCAGGCCGCACCCGCACCTGGGTCGGGGGGCTGGAGGTCCGTCCCGACCACCGGGTGGCCGCCGCTGTCGCCGTCCTCCTGGTGGCGTCGATGGTCGGTCTGGTCGCCACGGGTGCCCTCGTCGCCGACAGCCCGCCTTACGCCGTCGGTGCCAGCCGGGAACCGCAACTCCGCGACCTCGACAGCCGGTCGATCGTCTACGACTCCACCGGCGGGGTGCTCGGCTACCTCCACGCCGGGGAGAACCGCCACCCCGTCGACTACGAGGAGTTCCCGCAGCGGCTGATCGACGCCGTCGTCGCCATCGAGGACCAGGAGTTCTTCGCCCACGAGGGCATCGACGTGGCGGGGATCGCCCGGGCGCTTCGGACCAACGTCGACGCCGGCCGGGTCGTGCAAGGCGCGTCGACCATCACCCAGCAGCTCGCCAAGCTGCACCTCGACCCGTCGGAGCGCGACCTCGAGGCGAAGGTGGAAGAGACGGGGCTGGCGCTTGCCCTCGAGCGCCGGTACGAGAAAGAGGAGATCCTCGAGCACTACCTGAACGCCGTGTACTTCGGGAACGGCGCGTACGGGGTCAAGGCGGCGGCCGAGCTCTACTTCGACACCACGGTCGAGAACCTGTCCGTCGACCAGGCGGCCCTGCTGGCCGGCCTCATCGCCAACCCGCGCCGGTTCGACCCGATTCGCGAGCCCGAGGCGGCGGAGGCCCGCCGGAACGCCGTCCTCGGCCGGATGGCGGCCGAGGGGACGATCGAGCGGGAGCGAGCCAGGCGCCTCGCCGAACGCCCCCTCCCCCAGCGCCTGCACCCCCTCGAGGAGGCGCCCGAGGAGGCGTACTTCCTGGCGGAGGTGCGCCGCCAACTCCTGCGCGACGAGCGCCTCGGCGACACCTACGAGGAGCGCTTCGACACGCTGTTCTCCGGGGGACTGCGCATCCACACGACCGTCGACCGGCGCCTCCAACGGGCAGCGCTGACTGCCGTCCGAAACGGCCTTCCCGAGTCGCCCTTCACGGCGTCGCTCGTCGCCATCGAGCCGACGACGGGGGCGGTGCGGGCGATGGTCGGGGGGCCAGGGTTCGACCAGCAGAAGTTCAACCTCGCCACCCAGGGCGCCCGCCAGCCCGGGTCGTCGTTCAAGGTGGTGACACTGACGGCGGCGCTCGAGGCAGGCTTCTCTCCGAACGATCTGGTCAACGGCTCGGCGCCGTGCGAGTTCCCGATGCCCCACGGTCAGGAGCCGTGGCGGGTACGAAACTACGAGGGTGGCGGTGGCGGCGTCGTCCCGCTGCACCAGGCCCTGTCGAGGTCGATGAACTGCGCCTTCGCCCGGGTCGTCCTGGCACTCGGGCCCGAGCGCGTCGTCGACATGGCCCACCGCTTGGGAATCGACCGGCACCTCGATCCCTACCCCTCGATCACGCTGGGAGCGGAGGAGGCGTCGCCGCTCGAGATGGCAACGGTGTTCTCCACCCTCGCCGCCGACGGCGTCCGGCGGGGGCCGTTCCTCGTCACCAAGATCGTCCAGGCCGACGGGACCGTTCTCTTCAACGAGATCGGGAGCGAGGAGCGGGCCGTCGACGCGTCAATCGCCCGCATGGTGACGGCGGTGCTGCGCCAGGTCATCGAGGCGGGGACGGGCACCGCGGCCGACATCGGGCGGCCCGCAGCGGGCAAGACGGGCACCGCGCAGCAGTGGCGTGACGCCTGGTTCGGCGGATACACGCCGCAACTCGCCGCCGCCGTGTGGATGGGATCACCCGAGGGCGAGGTGCCGATGACGAACGTCGGGGGGATCCGGGTGACGGGCGGGTCGTACCCGGCCCGGATCTGGGCGGCCTTCATGAACGAGGCCCTCGCTCCGCAGCCCGTGGTCGAGTTCTCGTCGCCCGACCCGTCGATCCTGCCCCCAGCGGGATACATCGACGAACACGGTCGGCACGCGGGACGCCCGGCCGCTCCCCGCTCGTACGGCGGCGAACGACCGGGCGGCCGGGACGACGATCGGGACAGCCCCGACGGGCAGGAGCCCGCTAGGAGGGGCGGTCCACCTCCCCACGCCAGGCGCCGGTCTCGGCCTGGCGGGACTCGATGAACTCCTTGAAGTTCTCCATGTCCTGCTTGACCTGACGCTTCACGAAGCCGAGCTTGTCGCCGATCTTCTCGACGATGCCGTCGGGATGGATGTCCATCTGGAGCATCACCCGGGTGGTGTGGTCGTCGATGCGGTGGAACGTCACCACGCCCGCCTGCTCCGGGCCGTCGACGGTCTTCCACGCGATGCGCTGGTCCGGGGTCTGCTCGGTGATCTCGGTGTCGAACTCACGCCGGACGCCGGCGATCTCCGCCACCCAATGGTTGCGGGTGTCCGTCACCTGGCGAACTTCCTCGACACCTTCCATGAAGTGAGGGAAGGACTCGAATTGCGTCCACTGGTTGTAGGCAGTCGACACCGGGACGTGAACTTCGACGGCTTCCTCGGCGGTGGGCATGGCCGACCTCCTTGCAGCAGTTCGTTGGGGTCCCTTCACCACTACCCACGCCGTGCGTGCCAGCAACTTCGCCGACGACCGGCCAGGATGGTGGGCATGCACATCGACGCCGACGCGCTCGTGGAGTTCGAAGCCATCAAGCGGCTGAAGTACCGGTACCTACGGTGCCTCGACCAGAAGTTGTGGGACGAGCTCGAGGGGTGCTTCGTCCCCGAAGCCGTCGCCACCTACGGCGGCGGCGCCCACTCGTACGAGGGGCGTGACGCCATCGTGGCCTTCCTACGCGACGCCATGGGGGCCGACACGTTCCATACGAGCCACCGGGTGCACCAGCCCGAGATCACGCTCTTGGGCGACGGGGAGGCACGGGCGACGTGGGCGTTCGACGACGTCGTCGTGGAGACGGGATTCGGGGTGACCATCCGAGGGGCGGGGTTCTACGAGGACGAGTACGTCAAGATCGACGGGGAATGGCGCATCCGTTCGACCGGCTACAAGCGCACCTTCGAGGAGATGGAGCCGCGGCCCGAGTCGCTCACGCTGACGGCGTCGTGGTGGCAGACCGGCGGCCGCTCCTCCCTCGGCCCGTCGTAACGGTCAGCGGGTCTTGGTGACGACGTCGTCGGCGAAGCGGTTGAGGGCGTCGATCTTCGTCTGCAACGGCTCCGTGTCGGGCTCCATCGCGTAGGCCCACCGGAAGCCGACGATGACGTCGGTGACCCCGAGATCTTCGAGACGGCGGACGCCGTCGACCGACCAGGCGTCGAGCGAGATCACGTGGACCTCGAACGGGCGGTCGTCGGTGCCGTGCTCCTTGCGCAGGTCGCCGAGGCGAGCGATGAGGCGCTCCATCTCGCCCGGGTCGCCCCCGGCGTGCATCCACCCGTCGCCGAGCCGGGCAGCGCGGGCGAGGGCCGCCTCGCCGTGGCCGCCAACCAGGAGCGGGATGGGTGCCGCCGGAACGGGGCTCATCTTCACCGGCTCGAGGTCGAAGATCTCACCCCGATGCTCGTAGTAGCCGCCAGCCGACAGGCCACGGATGATCTCCATGCACTCGTCCATCCGCTTCCCCCGCCGCTCCCACGGCACGTCGCAGATGCGGTAGTCGTCGGGCCAGGGGCTGGTGCCGACGCCGAGGACGAGGCGGTCGCCGGTGAGCACGGCCGTCGACGTCGCCTGCTTCGCGACCAGCACCGGGTGACGGATCGGCAGCTTCAACACGAAGGTGATGAACCGGATCCGCTCCGTCACCGCTCCCATGGCGGGGATGAGCGAGAAGGGCTCGAGGAACGGCTTGTCCTCGAGGAACTCCCGCCGCCCGTCCGGCGTGTAGGGGTAGGTCGAGTCGGACTCGCGGGGGTAGCAGATGGAGTCGGGGACGATGAAGCCGTCGTAGCCCGCCTCCTCGGCTGCCCGCGCCAGCGGCAGGTAGTAGGCGGGGTCGGTCATGGATTCGACGTAGGAGAAGCGCACGGGGCCAGATCGTAGGGGCGTGCGATGATGCGCCCGATGACCGGCGCCACTTCGCTGCCCTCCGACCTCGACGCGATCACGCCGGCGTGGCTCACGGCCGTCCTGCAAGAGCGCTGCCCCGGGGTCGACGTTCACTCCGTCGAACTCCTCGACGCCCACTCCGGCACGACGGGACGGGCGCGGATCCGGGTGACGGCCTCGGGGACACCCGGGCTCCCCGAGACCCTGTTCGTGAAGCTGCCGCCGTTCGACGCCGGACAGCGCGCCTTCGTCGACTTCACGGGGATCGGTGTGGTCGAGGCCCGCTTCTACGCCGCCCTCGGTGACGACCTCCCGGTGCGGGCGCCGCGGGTGTGGTTCGCCGCCGCCGACGAGGCGGGCGGGTACGTCATGGTGCTCGAAGACCTGCTCGGAACGGGATGCCGGTTCCCGGCCCCGGCGGATGCCGACGTCGACGAGGTGGCGGCCTCAACGGTCGAGGAGATGGCGCGGCTTCACGCCCGGTTCTGGGAATCGTCGCGCTTCGACACCGTGGGAGGCGGCGACCTGGCGTGGATGCCCACCCGAGCGGGGTTCGGGGGGCTCGGCGACTCCCCGGAAGCGGCGGCCGCAGCCGGCGAGTTCGTACGCCGGGCTGTCGAGCCCTTCCGGGGCACGCAGTCGGCCGCGTTCAACGCCGTGGCCGACCTCTACGTCGCACACACCGAGGAGGTCCTGGCCCGGTGGGACGAGGGTGAGCGCACGCTGATCCACGGCGACGCCCACATGAACAACCTCTTCGTCGACGGCAGGCGGACGGGGTTCTTCGACTGGGCAATGCTGAGCCGCTCGCCCGGCGTGCGCGACGTCTCGTACTTCTGCTGCTACTCGCTCCCTCGCGACGTGCGGCGCAGCGTCGAAGACGACCTGCTGCGGGCCTACCTCGATGCCCTGGCCGCCGAAGGCGTCTCGCTCGACACCGACGACGCGTGGCGGCAGTACCGCCTCTTCTCCGTCTACGCGTGGGTGTCGGCGACGACGACGGCCGCCGAAGGCGGGCGCTGGCAGCCGGAGGCGTACGCCGTCGAGGGGATGGAGCGGGCGGCGTCGGCCGTCGAGGACCTCGACGCGCCTGGGTTGCTCGCGGAACTCGTGGGCTAGGGGAGGATGCCGGTGGGGACCGGAATCCCCCGGCCC
>DATLFW010000028.1:0-3588 GCA_035540775.1 Acidimicrobiia bacterium | reverse complement strand
CTGCCCAAGTTCCTCGCCGAGTGGGACGACGGGGCCGGAGAAGAAGACGGAGAGAGCGCCGGCGGCAAGGGCATCACCGGTCACCAGGAGCGGCGCCGGGCCTGGCAGCGCGTCCTCGCCGACGGGGGCTGGGCCGCTCCGAGCTGGCCGTCGGAGTGGGGCGGCCGCGACGCGACGACCACCCAGATGGTCATCTACTCGGAAGAGATGGCCCGGGCCCGCACGCCGGGGATCTACAACCCCAACGGCCTGTGGCAGATCGGGCCGATGATCATCAAGTGGGGCACCGACGAGCAGAAGAACCAGTGGGTGCCGAACATCCTCCACGCCGACGACCACTGGTGTCAGGGGTTCACGGAGCCGGAGGCCGGCTCCGACCTCGCCAACCTCCGCACGATCGCCGTGCAGGACGGCGATGACTACGTCCTCAACGGCCAGAAGATCTGGATCTCCACCGCCCACATGGCGAAGTGGGGGCTCTTCCTCGTGCGCACCGACCCCACCGCCATCGAGCGGGGGGCGAAGCACGAGGGCATCACGGCGCTGATCGTCGACATGGAAGCGGAGGGCATCGAGTGCCGGCCCATCCGCGACATCGCCGGCGAGGAGATGTTCAACGAGGTGTTCTTCACCGACGCCCGGGTACCCGTGAAGTACCGCCTGGGCGGCGAGGGCGAGGGCTGGCTCGTCGCCATGGGCACCCTCGGTCACGAGCGGGTCGGCACCGCCGGCCTCGCCATCACCCTGGCCGCCGACCTCAAGGCGATGGTGAACCTGGCCAAGTCGGTGAACCCCGACGCCTTGGAGGACCCGGAGATCCGCGAGCGGATCGCGCGGGCGTACACCGACATCGAGTACACGCGGCTCCTCAACTACCGGGCGCTCTCGAAGATCCTGAAGGGCGAGAAGAGCTGGCCCGAGGTTCCGTTTGCCAAGCTCCAGTGGAGCCACCTGGCCCAGAACCTGGCCGAGCTCGGCGCCGACCTTCTCGGGCCGGCCGCCGTGCTGGCGAAGGGGTCGTCGGACACGCCCGACGGCGGGCAGCTGAATCGGCTCTACCTCTTCCAGCGCTACACGACGATCGGCGCCGGGACGACCGAGGTGCAGAAGAACATCATCTCGGACCGGGCCATCCAGCTCCCCAAGAAGTGAGCGTGTGTGCGTACTGCGTCGCGCATAGCGCGACGCAGTACGCACACGAAGCTGGGAGCCGGTTACATCCCCGTCGTGCCGATGAGCTCGACGAGAACCCCGTCGGGGTCGCATAACGACGCCATCGGGACGGGACCGGTCGGGCCGTCCACCTCGATCCGCTTCACGTCGTCGTAGCCGAGCGCGGCGAGGCGCCCCAACACCTCGTCGAGGTCCGGCACGAAGAGCGACACGAGGAGGAAGCCGCGATTCCAGCCGCCCGGCGGCGGCGCCTCGGCGGCGACCTCCGCCGGGTACTCCACCAACTCGACGACACCCGCTTCCGGTGTCTCGGGGTCGCCCAGCATCACGGAGCGGACCTGCGTGCCCGGCGCCCCGAGCAGCGTCGGCCAGTCGCCTTCGAAGGTGTGGTCGAGGAACTGCTGCATCCCGATGCCCTTGCCCCAGAAGCGCAGGCCGGCCTCGAGGTCGCCGGTCACGATGGCCGTGTGGTGGATCCGGTTTCGTCGCATGCCGCGCACCCTACGCAGGTGAGGTGACGGAAGTCACCGACTCCCGAGTCGAAAACCGACTGATCAGTCGGTGACAATGCCGACGTGGACGGCGAGCGGCTCACACTCCACCAGCGCCGGTCGATGGAGACCCGCCAGGCGATCCTCGACGCCGCCCGCCACCTCTTCGGCGACCGGGGCGTCGACCACACGACCGTCGACGACCTGGCCGCCGAGGTGGGCGTGTCGAAGGGCGCCGTCTACCACCACTTCTCCTCGAAGGAGGAGATCTTCCGCTCGATCCTCGCCGAACACATCGACGAGGCCGCCGAGGTCTCGCAGGCGCTCGACGAGGCGGCGTCGTTCCACGACCTCCTTCGGCTCATGGTCGAGACGTGGTTCAGCCACTACCAGGCCACCGCCGAGTTCATCCCCCTCAGCCTCGAACTGCGGCTCCAAGCGGCCCGGACCGAATGGGCGCGAGAGACGGTTGACGCCTACCAGTCGTGGATCCGGTCGCTCCTGGCCGCCATCGTCCGGGCCGGACAGGAGGCGAACCTCGTGCGAGCCGACCTCGATCCAACCCACGCCGCCGCCGTCACGTTTGGCGTCCTCGACGGCGTCGCCCTCCAGTGGGGGCTCGCCCCGGGTCGCATCGACCTCGACGCCCTTGCGCCGGACGTGCTCTCGGCACTCACCGCCTACCTCGGCGTTCCCGCCCGCAAGGAGGGCCGCTCCGCCATCGACGCCGTCCGGGCGTCGCTCGAGCAGTGGCTCGCATCACTCCCCCGTTCGGAACCCGGCCGCCGCGCGGCCAACTGACGCAACGAAAGGCATCCAATGCGCAGGCTCTCTCCTGAAGCCGTCGCCCTCCGGTCGGCCGGGCACCCGTGGTTCACCGTGGCGGCCTGGATCGTGGCCGTCGTGGTGGCCGTCGGGCTGTCGTCGAACATCCTCGGGGACGTCCTCACCACCGACGCCCGGCTCACGAACAACCCCGAGTCGGAGCGGGCGGCGACGCTGATCGAGGAGCACCTCGGCGTGAAGGAGGGCTTCACCGAGGTCCTCATCGTCTCGTCGCCCGACCTCACCGTCGACGACCCGGCCTTCGAGGCCCACGTCCGTTCGGTCGCCACCGCTGCCCGGGAGGTCGCCGAGCCGAGCCCGCGGGGCGTCGTCACCTTCTACGACGTCGGTGATCCGGGCATGGTCTCCGACGACCGCCACACGACGCTGGTGCCCGTGACGTTCGCCTACGCCGAGCGCAACGACCAGTACCTCCCCCACATCGAGGCGCTGGTGGAGCAGGCCGGGACCGGGTCGTTCGAGGCCCACACGTTCGGCCGGATCAGCATGGAGCACGAACTGTCGGGGATCTCGGAGGAGGACCTGCGCAAGGGTGAGTCGATCGGCGTCCTCGTGGCACTGATCGTGCTCCTGTCGGTGTTCGGCACGGTCGTCGCGAGCCTCTTGCCGATCGCCCTCGCCCTCGCCTCCATCGGGGCAGCCCTCGGGCTGGTCGCCCTCGTCGGCCTCGCCTTCGAACTCTCGTTCTTCATCACCAACATCCTCACGATGATGGGGTTGGCCGTCGGGGTCGACTATTCGCTCTTCATCGTCTCGCGATACCGCGAGGAGCGGGGGCGAGGCCTCGACAAGCACGCGGCGATCGGCGTGGCTGGCGCCACGGCGGGGCGGGCCGTCGTGTTCAGCGGCATCACCGTGATGCTCGCCCTCGCCGGCATGCTCCTGCTCCCCAACACGATCTTCCGCAGTCTGGGCACGGGCGCCATGCTCGTGGTGTTCGCCACCATCGTGGCGTCGCTCACGCTGCTCCCGGCCCTGCTGTCGCTCCTCGGCGATCGCATCGACGCCCTTCGGGTCGGGCGCCGCAACCGGGGTGAGGCGGCCGAGGGCCGGTTCTGGGACCGGGTGGCCCGGCGGG
>DATLFW010000027.1:0-2410 GCA_035540775.1 Acidimicrobiia bacterium | reverse complement strand
GTCTGCTCCGTGCGCCACCGCGTCTGTGGTCAACGTCTCGGCCGCGTCTGCAGTGGCGGCGCCCGTGCCGGCGACCACGGGGACGCGCCCCCTCACAACGTCGACGACAGCGTCGAGAAGATCCGTGCGCTCCGACCGTTCGAGCTTCGACGCCTCCCCGGTCGTTCCCGCGACGACGATCGCCTCGATGCCGCGCTCGACCAGGCGGTCCGCGAAGGCGGCCGTGCCGGTTGCATCCAGACGCCCGTCGTCGTCGAAGAACGTGAGCAGAGCCACACCCACACCACGGAACACCGGTTCGGTCATCCCGCCATGCTCGCGCGAGCGACGTTCGCCACCGTGCCGCCTTCTCCAACTTGGCCTCCGGAACAGCGCATATCCCTGCACAAAGGGCCAAGAACGGCGGCGGGGTCTAGAGGCGTTGGTCGATGCGTTCGAGGATGAGGCTCATGGCGAGGCGGAGGCGGGCGACCACCGCGTCGTCGTCGGGACCCCAGATGGCCCGCCCCCCGTTCGCCAGCGTGACGACGAGGTCGCCCGTTCGCACGTAGACGCCCTCCGCGAACTCCTCGCCCGAGCCGTCGACCCCGACGTGACGGTGCACCACGACGGCGGCGTCGCCGAGGTCGTCGAGCGGTTCCACCCGGTGCACGATCCCCTCGAACTTCTCCGCCACCTGGGCGGCGAGGTCGGCCTCGGCGGGTTCCACGACGAGGAACAGCTCGGCGTTTCTCGGCGTCCCCCGCTCGATCGGCCAGGCGCAGTTGGCGTTGATGGGCTCGATGACCGGCTGGCGCAACGGCCGCCCGACCAGTGCCTCCGCCTCCTCGGTGGTGAGGAGCGTCCGGCACACGCTCTGTTCGGCGGCGGCGGGGAAACCAGCGGGCCGGCCCGTCGAGGTCGTGGTGGCCGTTCCCGGCGTCGGGGTGGCGCCGCCTCCGTCGTCGCCGCCCTCGTCGAGGACCGCGAGCACGACGAGCACCACGACGAAGAGCCCGACCATGACGAGGTGACGTGGGCGGAGCGGGCTGCGGGCGGGGCGCGGGGAGCGTGTGCGACGGGCGATGGGCCATTTGTAGCCGACGCCCCGGCGATATCCACGTAGCTGTCACACCCCCGTGCGACCATGCCCTCGAACCGAAGACGACGTCCCCGGAGGCGGGTCATGGTGGCAATCGGACTGGTCGCAGGCTGCGTGATCGGCGCCCTGGCGGTGTTCGCCTGGGCACGCACCCGCCTCGCGGTCGAGCAGGCAGAGCGCGCCCGTGTGCAGCACGAGCTCGATCTCGAGCGGGCGACGGCGGCCGCCAACGAGCGCACGGCGCAGGAGTTGCGCCAGATGCTGCCCGCCACCATCAAGGCCGCCGCCGCCGAGGCCCTGCTGGGCACGAACGAGCAGTTCCTCACCCTGGCGGGGGAGAAGCTCGCTCCCATCGACCAGCGCCTCCGCTCGTTCGAGGAGCACCTCCGCGAACTGGAGCGGGCCCGCCAGGGCGCGTATGGGTCGATCAACGAGCAAGTGCGCGGCCTCGTCGAGGCCCAGGAGACGCTTCGCGGGGAGACGGCCAAGCTGGCCGGTGCGCTCAACCGTCCCGGCGTGCGGGGTCGGTGGGGTGAGATGCAGCTGCGCCGCATCGTCGAACTGGCCGGCATGCAGGCGCACTGCGACTTCACCGAGCAGTCGACGATTGCCGGTGAGGACGGCCGCCTGCGCCCCGACCTCGTCGTCCACCTGCCTGGCGGGGCGAGCGTCGTCGTCGACTCCAAGGTCCCTCTCGACGCCTACTTGGCAGCGACGGAGGCGCTCGACGAAGGCGTCCGCAAGCAGCGGCTGACGGAGCACGCCAAGGCGGTCCGTGACCACATGGTGAGCCTGGGCCGGAAGAGCTACTGGGAGCAGTTTCCTGTCTCGCCTGACTTCGTCGTGATGTTCGTCGGCGTCGAGGCGGCGTACGCGGCAGCCGTCGAAGTCCGGCCCGAGCTGTTCGAGGAGGGCTGCGGCCAGCGGGTGATCCTGGCCACCCCCTCGACCCTCATGGCGCTCCTACGGGTGGTGGGCTTCGGCTGGCGGCAGGAGACGATGGCCGAGAACGCCAAGGAGGTCAGCGAGCTCGCCCGCGAGCTGCACAAGCGGGTGGCGACCATGGCCGGCCACTGGGCGGCGCTGGGGAAGCGGCTCGACGGGGCGGTCGACGTCTACAACAAGACGGTCGGGGCGCTGGAGACGCGGGTGCTGCCGCAGGCGAGGAAGTTCGAGGGGCTGGGGGCCGACTCGAAGGACGACATCGCCAGCCTCACGACGATCGACGCCCGCACCCGCCCGCTCACTTCACCCGAGATGCTCGAAGTCCTCGACCGCGTCGTCGAACTCGACGAACGCTCCGTCGCCAACGGCTGACCCCCCACCACC
>DATLFW010000026.1:0-4013 GCA_035540775.1 Acidimicrobiia bacterium | reverse complement strand
GCGTAGACGTCGCCGCCGCCAATGCCGCCAGCGACGTCTACGCCATGGGCGGCGCACCGCTGTTCGCCCTCAACCTCGTCGCGTGGCCACGGGATGCGTTGCCGATGGAGCTCCTCTCGGAAGTGCTCGCCGGCGCCGCCGAAGTGGCCGATCGCGGCGGCTGGGCGCTGGTCGGGGGCCACACGATCGACGGGGCCGAGCCGCTGTACGGCCAAGCGGTGATCGGGGACGTCGCCGTCGACGACCTCCTCACCAACGCCGGCGCCCGTCCCGGCGACGCCCTCGTCCTCACGAAGGCGATCGGGACGGGCATCGTCGCGACGACCCTGAAGCGGACGGCAGAGACGGGTCCGCCGGCCGGGTTCGACGAGGCGTACGCCGCCGCCGTCGACAGCATGACGCGCCTCAACGAGGAGGCGTCACGGGCCGCCAAGGCGGTCTCGGCATCGGCCGCCACCGACGTGACCGGCTTCGGCCTTCTCGGGCACCTGCATCGCATGTGCGCCGCCAGTGGCGTCGCGGCCCGGGTCGAGGTTGGCGCGGTGCCAGTGCTTCCCGGCGCCCGCGATCTGCTGCTGGCTGGGTTCGTCGCCGGCGGCACCCAACGCAACGAGGCGTTCGTGGACCCGCACGTGGAGCGGGGGAGTGGGGTCAGCGACGAGGACGTCACCTTGCTTGCGGACGCCCAAACGTCGGGGGGCTTGGTGTTCACGTGCGACCCGTCGGCCGCCGATGACGCCGTCGCGCGGCTGACCGAGACCGGCCACGACGCAGCCGTCATCGGCGCGATCACCGAGGGCCCAGCGGGCGCCATCTCCCTCACCTGACGCTGTCTTGGGGGACTTCCGCGCGCTCTGCGAACACAACTCCCCCAAGACGGCGGAAGGATGGCGGCCGGGTTCGGTGTGACGCCGTTATTCGACGACGATGCGGTCGTCGACGAGGCGCTCGGTCACCCACCCGCCGTTGGGGTCGAAGCGAGCGTGGGTGAAGTCCTTCCGGAACTCCAGGTCGATCCCGGCCGGGCCGCTCCGGTTCTTCTCGATGCTCACGACGACGACGTGCTGGTACTGCTCCGCCCGCACGCCGTCGTACGCCAGGTGCACCTTCGACACGGCGTCCACCTTCTGGTTCATCATCAGGACGCGGTCGGCCTCGTAGGCCAGGGCCGTCGAGCCCCGGAGGTGGTGGAGCCGTTGGCGGTGCGACTCAAGCCCGGCCTGGGTGGAGGCGGCCACCGCCACGACCGTCGCGTCACGGGTGAGCGCGAGGTCCTTCAGCGCGCCGGCGACCCGCGTCATCCGCTCACCCTCGCTTTGCGTGTCGTCGCCCACCGGCACCTTCTGGAGGTAGTCGACGAAGAGCGCGGTCCGGTCGGTGCCATGTCGAACGACGAGGGCTTCGAGTTCGGCGAGGTCGGTGCGCGAGGCCGATGCGGACGTGAGCCAGAGGCGGTCGGCATACGACCGCACGCACGCGACGGCGTCGGCGATCAGGCCGCGCCGGTCGGGAAGTTCGTCGAGCGTCCGGTACCCCCAGGCGAAGTCGGCGATGGCGCTGCGCAACCCGTCGTACTCCACCAGGCTTTCCTGGCGGGCCAGCGCTCCGAGCTCGTTCAGGAGGAGACGGGAGAGGAGGTGTCGCGGCGTGTGCTCGTAGCAGGCGTAGATCACCGTGGCGCCGTCGAGGACCATGTTGCGCGCCCACTGGAGGGTGCCGATCGTCTTGCCGACGCCGGGCTTGCCACCCACGAGGGTGAGGTCCTGCGACCGCAGGCCCCCACCGAGGACGTCGTCGAGCGGCGAGAACCCGGTCACGAACGCCCGTTCCCGCCGCTCGGGCGCGACCGGTTCAGTGGTGATCGCCTCCAGCAGTGTCGACACGTTCTCGGTCTTGACCTTCATCACGACCTCCGTTAGTCGGCGACGACGGCGTCGAGGATGTTGAGCGCGGCCGGGCCGATGATGACGACGAAGAGCGCCGGGAGAATGCAGAGGATGAGGGGGAAGACGATCTTCACCGGGATCTTCAGGGCTCGTTCCTCCGCTCGCTGCCGCCGCTTCTCCCGCAGTTCGGAGGCCTGTACGCGCAGGACCTGGGCGATGGGGACGCCGTACGCCTCCGCTTGGGTGACGGCGTGCACGAAGCGCCGCAGGTCGGCGACCTCCGTGCGTCCGACGAGGCGCTGGAGCGCCTCCTTGCGCGGGACGCCGAGCTGGATGTCCTGGAGGGTGTGGGCGATCTCGGCGGCCAACGGCCCGGTTCCGGTCTGGCCGACCCGGGCCAGGGCGGCCTCGAAGCCGAGCCCCGCCTCCACACTGATCGTGATCTGGTCGAGCGTGTCGGGCAGCTCCCGCTCGATCGCCTCCTGGCGCTCGGCCGCCTTGTGACTCAACACGACGTCGATGCCGAACCACCCGATCCCGGTGAGGAGCACGAACATGAGCAGCGACAGGAGGGTGGGGTTCGCAACCCACGCCAGCCCGCCCACGACGGCCCCGGTCACCCCGAGTCCGAGTTTGGCGGCGAGCGTACGGTCGATCCCCCAGTGACCGACGCCGGCGAGAACCAGCCGGCGTTCGAGTTGGTCGACCATCCCGGCCGGGGTCAGGCGCCGGGCACGATTGGCCAGGGCGGCCACGGCAGGCTCGACCGCCCGCTCCCGGGCCGATCGCTGGAGGACGGCCTGGCGCAGATCGGTCACCCGCAACGTCCCGGCGAGGTTGCGGGCGACGGCTCCCGAAGCGGGCTGGCGGGCGCTGGCCATGGCCCACCACAGCACTGGGACGGCGGTGGAGACGGCGGCGGCGGCGAGGATCACGTGGAAGGGCATCGGTCGTCTCCTAGAACACGAGGCGGATGATCTTGCGGAGCCACAACCCGCCGACACCGAGCAGGACGCCGGCGAAACCGAGCATCAGGGTGCCGGTGGTGGTTTCCGTAAGGGGGGAGAGGTAGTCGGGGTTCGTGACGGTGATGAACCCGCCCACCACGAAGGGCAGGGCGAAGAGGATGATGGCCGACAGCCGGCCTTCGGCCGACAGCGCCTTGACCTGACGGCGGAGGCGGTTGCGCTCCCGGATCGTCCCGGCGACCGTGTCGAGGATCTGAGCCAGGTCGCCGCCGACCTCCCGCTGGATTTCGACCGCCTGGATGAACCACTCGAAGTCCTCGTTGCCGATTCGGGCGTGCATCGCCCGAAGGGCATCCGAGAAGTCTCGACCGAGGCGGATCTCGACGAGCATCCGGTTGAACTCCTCGGCGGTGGGCGACGACGCCTCCCGGCTCACGGTGTCGGTGGCCTGGAGGAACGAGTACCCCGCCCGCAGGCTCCCCGAGATCATCTGGAGGGTGTCGGCCAACTGGTCCGCGAAACGCTGGGCGCGCCTCCGAGCCAGGTGGTCGAGCACCACGGAGGCGGCCGCAACGACGAGGGCGCCCAGGACGAACCCGACGACCGGGCTGCCCATGAGCGCTCCGGCGGCGAACAGGGCGATGGCGGCCGTCGCTGTCAGGACGACGTATTCGCCGGCCCGGAGGTCGAGGCCGGCCCGTTCCAGCCTGCCGTTCACGCCGGACGCCAGGCCCCGGCGGGCGAGCGCCCGCTCCGCTGCCGCCGTTGCCTGCTCGGCGAAGTGGCTGACCCCCAGCCGCTCCGTGGCCGTGCCCCGGCCGCGTCCGAACAGGCGAACCCGAGTCTCGCGGGGCCGGAACAGGAACCCGCCGACGACGGCGAGGGCCACGGCGAACGCCCCCGCTCCGACGAGCAGCGCAGCGCGCGATCCGAGGAAGCCGGGGTCGCCGACCACCTGTGGAACAGGTGCCGGTGCACGTTCGGTGACGGCCAGGGACGGAAGGCGGACCGTCCGCTCGGCCGAGGCCGACACGCCGCCCGACGCCAGGGCGATCGCCACTCGGGTGTCGCCGCCGGCGTCTACGCGGCCGTGGCCTCCGACCTCGTCAACCGATACGAGCTGACGTACGAGAGCGCCGCCGGCGGCGACACCCGAGTG
>DATLFW010000025.1:0-2329 GCA_035540775.1 Acidimicrobiia bacterium | reverse complement strand
CCCACCGAGATCGGCGTCACGCCGGAGTCCGCGACCGTCTGGGCTCGCTCCTGGAACTCGTCCCACGTCGTCGGCGGCTCGACGCCCGCGTCCTCGAGGACCGTCGTGTTGTACCAGAGCAGCGACTTGTTGGCGGTCTTGAACGGCACGCCGTAGAGCGAGCCGTCGACCGTCAACGCTTCCTGGATCCCCTCGTCGTAGTTCTCGTTCACGACGTTCTGCACGTCTTCGTTGAGGGGCGTGAGATTGTCGTTCTCGGCCAACTGCCGGAGCAGGGCCGGCTGGGCGATGATGGCGACGTCGGGCGCGCCACCCCGTGCGATCCGTCCCTCGAGGAAGACGTCCATGTCGTCGCCGGCCGGCGTGTACGTGACGTCCGCCCCGGTCTCCTCCTCGAAGTTGGTCAGGACTTCTTCGAACCGCTCCTGCTCGGTCCCGGTCCACACGGCCGCCACTTCGAGCGACTCGCCGGAGAGGTCGGGAAGGGCGCCTTCCTCGGCCTGGGTCGTTCCCGTCCCGTCACCGTCGGCGCCCTCGTCGTCGTCGCCGTCACACCCGGCGGCGATCAACGTCAAGGCGAAGATCAGCGCCAGCAGTCTCCAGATGCGTCTCATGTCCCCCAACCTCCGGTCGGTCTCTCCGTCGTGTGTCCATGGCGTGTCATCGGTGGCCGTCGCGGATTGCGAGGCCGGTGTCGAGGTCGAAGAAGTGCGCACGGGCGGTGTCGACCGCCAGTTCGATCTGCGCACCTTCCTTGACCTGACTTCTCGGGCTGACGCGGGCGACGAATTCCGACGTCCCCGCCGTCGCGTCCTCGACGAGACGGTCGACGTCCTCGGTTCCCACGTCGGCCGCCAGCTCCCTGGTGTCCTCCGTCAGCACCCGGGGCGCGTCGATCCTGAAGTGGACGAGCGTCTCGGCGCCCAGTTCCTCGACGAGGTCGGCACTCGCCCGCAGGCGCTGGTCGGGCGGAAAGTCGGTGTGGAGACTGGCGTCCTCCATGTCTTCGGGGCGGAGGCCGAGCACGACCGAGCGACCGTCGTAGCCCCGAAGGGCGGGCCGCTCGGCAAGCACCTCGTCGCCGAGGCGCAGACGCGTCGAACCGAAGTGCAGCCACGCCGCCCCGCCGTCGAGTTCGATCCGCGCCTCGACCATGTTCATCGCCGGCGAGCCGATGAACCCGGCCACGAAGAGGTTCTCCGGCTGCTCGTAGAGGACCTGGGGAGCGGCGACCTGCTGCAACTCGCCCTTGCGCATCACGGCCACCCGGTCGCCCATCGTCATGGCCTCCACCTGGTCGTGCGTGACGTAGACGGTGGTGACGCCGAGGTCGCGCTGGATCCGGAGGATCTCGGAGCGCATCTGCACGCGCAGCTTGGCGTCGAGGTTCGAGAGGGGCTCGTCCATGAGGAACGCCTGGGGTTCGCGCACGATGGCGCGCCCCATGGCGACGCGCTGGCGCTGACCGCCGGAGAGGGCTCGGGGCTTGCGGTCGAGGAGTTCGGTGAGGCCGAGAATGGCGGCGGCCTTCTCGACCCGCTCCGCGATCTCGTCCTTCGGCACCTTTCGCAGTTTCAGCCCGAAGCCGATGTTCTCGCGCACCGTGAGGTGCGGGTAGAGGGCGTAGTTCTGGAAGACCATTGCCACGTCGCGGCTCTTCGGGGGGACGTCGTTGACGACCCGCTCCCCGATCTTGAGCGTGCCGCTCGAGATGTCTTCCAAGCCGGCGACCATGCGGAGTGCCGTCGTCTTCCCACACCCCGACGGCCCGACGAAGACCATGAACTCACCGTCGTCGATCTCGAGCGTGAGGCCGGACACTGCGAGGGTTCCGCCCGCGTACACCTTCGTGACGTCGTCGAGAATGACGTTGGCCATTCGCTCTCCCTCGCTCGGGGCGACCGTGCTTGCCGAAGGCCCGGCACGGGCATGGTGCCAAGTCTCAAAGGTGCCCGCAAGGACGACCCGGACAAACGGGCAACCTTTGCGACAGCGCGGCGGAATGGTCGCGCCCCGCCAGTAGGTTGTTCATCTGGTCGATCCGATACCCGTACGCAAACGAGGTGACCCATGGGACAACTGCGTCTTGGGGACGAAGCTCCTGATTTCACTGCCGACACGACGCAAGGTTCGATTCGATTCCACGAATGGCTGGGTGACAGCTGGGGCGTGCTCTTCTCGCACCCGGCCGACTTCACGCCGGTCTGCACGACGGAGCTCGGCTACACGGCGAAGCTGAAGCCTGAATTCGATCAGCGGGGCGTCAAGGTCATCGGGCTCAGCATCGACCCGCTCGACTCGCACGTCGAGTGGTCGAAGGACATCGAGG
>DATLFW010000024.1:0-2556 GCA_035540775.1 Acidimicrobiia bacterium | reverse complement strand
ACGTTGTGGTCGGTGGGCGGCAGGGCGACGATGCGCTGCGTCGAGTCGATCTCGGTCACCGGAAGGGTCGTGTTCGCGTTGTCGGACTCGGTGATGAGCAAGAGGTGGAGACCGTGGGTGCCGATCGAGCCCTGCCACAGGCGGCGGGTGCCGAGGGCGGCCTCGTGCTCGGGGTTGTCGGGGTCCCAGCACTCGCGGGGGCGCACGTTGCCGAGCGGGTCGGTCCACGTGGCGAACGGCCCGTCGTCGGTGTCACGGCTCTTCAGGTGCGGGCCCGGGTCGGTGCCGGTTCCGTCGTCGAAGCACGAGTCGTCCCGGTAGTACGGCAGGGCGAACACGGCGTGGGCGGCCGAACCCGGCACGACGTCGCGGACCTCGGTGCCCCATCGGGTGACGAGGGTCCCGGCCGGACCCGACACCTGCTCCCACGCCAGGTTGGCGTTGGCGCCCGAGAACAGCGGGTCGGCCGTGTCGATGTCGTTGTAGGTGCAGAAGTCTTCCCACGGCGCCGGGAACAGCCCGATCGGATCGGGAGGTGCGCAGTCGGGCTCGTTTACCTCGCCTGCCTCCACGGGCCCGCCGGTGGTGTCGCGCACGAGGTCCGACGCGGTGTCGTCGCCGTCGACCGACACCCCGTCGGGGCCGACGTGCAGCCGGCTGTTGCCGAAGACCTCGTCGTTGCGCCCGTCGATCGCCACCCCGTCGGGGACGAACGGGTTGTAGTAGGTGTCGACAGCGCCGGCGGCGTGGTCCCACTGGGCATAGATGCCGTCGAGGGGCGGGATGGGGTGCACCCGCAGGAACGACGACTGGCGGATCTCGTCACGGTAGAAGACCTCCCGGCGGATCACGTTGGTGCCGGAGTCGGCGCCCCACGTCTCCCGGATGGCTCGCACCGGACCCGTCCGCTCGCCGAGGAGGATCGACGAGCCGCCCCAGTTGTTGACCTCCTCCTCGAACCCGCAGCACGGCGTCTGACCGCCGGGCCGCTGCTGGAAGGCGCGGGCCTTCCACTGGTCGACGAGGTCGGCGCCGTACGTCCAGTCGCCGTTGCGGTCGGCCGAGACCTGGAGTTCGGTCATCAGCCACCGGCCGTCGTAGCGGAAGCGGTAGCGAGGGGTCGTCACCGTTGCCGTGTCGGCCGGGCGGCGCTGCTTGGGGGTCGCGGTGACGCACTCGCCCGACGCCGGATCGAAGTACGGCCCAGCCGGCGCCGCCCCGTAGTTGTCGTACGACGACTCGGAGAAGAGGAACACGTCGGCGTCGGCGTCGCGCTCGTATCGCACGTAGCCGTTGGTGGCGTCGAACTTCGGGCCCTTGTCGCCTTCGCGAACGCGGGCGACGTAGGCATAGCGAGGCACATCTGGCCGGTACGGGTCGGTGACCGTCACCTCGACGGCGTCGGCCACCCATTTGGGGAAGTCGGCGTCGGCCGGCGCCCGGTCGGCCGCGTCGCGCGCCATGAACACCACTTCGTCGTCGGTGTCGAGGCCGGGAACGGGGTCGGTCGCGGGCGGAGCCGTCGGCGCCGCCAGGCACGGGTTGTCGGGATGCGACGCCGTCCAGCGGTAGCCCTCCCGATCGAAGGCGTACGAGACGTGCCGGTCGGTGTTCGAGTAGAGCGCGAAGCCCGAGACGTTGTTGGAGAGGTAGCGGGCGAAGACCTCGTCCACCTGGAGCGGGATCTCCTTGAACTTCTTCCCCGTCCAGTGGAAGGCGACGAGCCGATCGACCGGTGTCCCCGCCTGCCCGGCGATGGCGGCCGTCGAGATGGTCTCGGTCTCGTCCGTACTGTGCGTGCACTCGCTTTCGGGCGTCAGCGGGGTCTCGCCCATCCCCTCCCGGTTCGCCTGGCAGCGGGTCCCCCCGCCGTCGGGGACGTGGGCGTCGACGTCGCCGGGTGCCGCCCACCCGGAAGCCGAGAAGGCGGCGCCGGTGAGGACGACGGGTTCGCTGTCGCGAGCCGGCGCCACCGTCGCGTCGCCCGCCACACCGGGGAAGGCACCGGCGAAGCGTTGGGCGGCGTCGGCCAGTTCGTCGGCCGGAGCACTCCATGCCGGGGCCGTGGTCGCAACCAGCGCCCCGATTGCCATCCCGATCACCAGGCGGCGCGACCGCCCGCGCCTCGAATCATCCATTCCCCGATGCCCTCCATCCGCTGAACCCCGAGAGGCACGGTTTCGCCGCCGGTGCGCCGACCTCCTCCCCGAGCGCCAGGCGAAGAGGGGGTCAGGCGGATCGGTCGGGGCGACGGTCGCCGTCCCGCCGGTGTCCCCCGCTGCGCCCAGGGGCCGACGACGGGTCGCCCCCGCCGTCGGGCCGCTGCCACACGAGCAGGTTCTCGAACACCTGGTATCCGGTGTAGGTGAGCGCGTACGAAGTGAGGCCGAACGGGTGGTAGTTCTGCTCGGTCGGGTCGGGGAGGAGTGCACCGGCGATGCGGATCACGCCGTCGCCGAAGGGCAACTCGCCGAGCGACGTCCCGGTGGCGCTGGTGTCGCCCGGCGTCGGCGTCTCCCGCACCAAGGTGCGGGCGGCGACCGTGCCGCCGACTGC
>DATLFW010000023.1:0-2263 GCA_035540775.1 Acidimicrobiia bacterium | reverse complement strand
GTGGTACGCCGCCTGGCGCTCCGGCGGCGACCCCCTCGAAGCGACCCTCGACCAGATCCGCCGCTACACCTCCCTCTGACCCGCCCCCGTTCTTGGCCCTTTGGCCGCGACTATTCGCCGATTTCGAGGCCAAGTTCAATGGAGTGCCCATCCGCTCGGCCATCCCGGCCCCGTCGAACTTGGCCTCCAGAACCGCGCATATCCCTGCACAAAGGGCCAAGAACGGGGCGGCTACTTCGGGGGGAGGATGCGCAGGCCGAGGTCGTGGAGCTGGGCGTCGTCGACGGGGGCGGGCGCGCCCGTCAGCGGGTCGGAGCCCGACTGGGTCTTCGGGAAGGCGATGACGTCGCGCAGCGACTGCTCCCCGGCCAGCACCATGGCGAGACGGTCGAGGCCGAAGGCGAAACCGGCGTGGGGCGGCACGCCGTACCGGAAGGCGTCGAGGAGAAAGCCGAACCGCTCCTGGGCCGTCTCCTCGTCGATGCCGAGGAGGGAGAAGATCCGGGCCTGCAACTCCCGATCGTGAATTCGCACGCTGCCCGACCCCAGCTCGATGCCGTTGACGACGAGGTCGTAGGCGAGCGAGCGGGCGGCCAGCGGGTCGGACTCCAGGATCCCGAGGTCGTCGGGGTGCGGCGCCGTGAACGGATGGTGCGCCGGGATCGGACGACAGGCGTCGGTGATCGCTTCGAAGAGCGGAAACTCCGTCACCCACAACAGCGCCAGCGGATCATCGAGCCGCTCGGGACGGAGCCCGACCTCGGCGCCGACCTCGAGGCGCAGGGTGCCGAGGACGCGCTGGGCGGTGCGCCGGTCGTCGTCGGCGACGAGGAGGAGCAGGTCGCCCGGCTTCGCCGCCAAGGCGTCGACGAGGGCGTCCTTCTCGGCATCGGTGAGGAACTTGGCGACCGGCGAATCCAGTCCCTCGGGCTGCACGCGCATCCACACCAGACCGCCGCCCCCGTGTGCCTTGGCCCGGTCGGTCCAGGCGTCGAGCCGGGAGCGTGACGTCTCCCCACCGCCGGGCACGGTCAGCCCCGTCACGGCCTTGCTGGCGAAGGCACGGAACTCGCTTGCTGCGAACACCGACGACAGGTCGACCATCTCCATCCCGAAACGGGTGTCGGGCTTGTCGGAGCCGTAACGCTGCATGGCGTCGTGCCACGACATGCGAGGGATGACGGACGGGCGGCTCCCGGTGACGGTCTCGATGGCCGCGCCCACGGCCTCCTCGACGAAGCCCATCACGTCGTCGGCGTCGACGAAGCTCGCCTCGGCGTCGAGCTGCACGAACTCGTACGCCCGGTCGGCGCGCAGGTCCTCGTCGCGCCAGCACGTGGCGATCTGGTAGTAGCGGTCGAGCCCCGCCACCATCAGCAACTGCTTGAACAGCTGCGGCGACTGCGGCAGCGCGTAGAACGTGCCCGGCTGCTTACGGCTCGGCACCAGGAAGTCGCGGGCCCCCTCGGGCGTCGACCGGGTGAGGGTCGGCGTCTGGACGTCGACGAAGCCCTGGGCCTCCATCGAGTGCCGGATGGCGAGGGCGAGTTTCGACCGCAACCGCAGGTTCGCCTGCATCCGGGGACGGCGCAGGTCGACGTAGCGGTAGCGGAGCCGCAGACTCTCGTCGACGTCGGCTCGTTCGTCGAGCGGGAAGGGCGGCGTCTCGGCCTCCGACAGGATCTCCAGGCTCTCGGCGGCCACCTCGATCTCACCGGTCGGGAGGTCGGGGTTGACGGTGCCCTCGGGGCGCGGTCGCACCCGCCCCTCCACCCGCAGCACCCACTCCGATCGGAGCCCGTGGGCGGCCTCCAGACCACGGGCGCCCGGGTCGAGCACCACCTGGACGAGGCCGCTGGCGTCACGCAGGTCGATGAACACGACGCCGCCGTGGTCGCGCCGGCTGTGCACCCAGCCGCACACGGCCACCGGCTCTCTTGCATGGGCGGCCCGCAGCTCGCCGGCGTGGTGCGTACGCATCATCGGGTCTCTCCCCGTTCCTCGAGCCGCGTCCGGATCCATCCCGCCGCCTCGTCGCGGGCCACTTCCCGCTGCTCCCCCGCCGCCAAATCGCGCACGACGAGGGTGCCGCGAGTCAGCTCGTCGGGAGCGACCATGACGCCGAAACGGGCGCCGCTCTTGTCGGCGGCCTTCCACTGCGCCTTGACGGAACGACCGCCGTAGGCGCGGTCAGCGGCGAGGCCCGCCTGGCGGAGGTCGTCGAGAACGACGATCGACGGGTCGGCGCCCCCCGCCTCGGCGC
>DATLFW010000022.1:0-3140 GCA_035540775.1 Acidimicrobiia bacterium | reverse complement strand
CGTCGACGTCATGGACGGCCACTTCGTTCCCAACCTCACCATCGGCCCGCCCGTCGTCGAGTCCCTCCGCAAGCACACCGATCTCTTCCTCGACTGCCATCTGATGGTCGACAACCCGGGCGTGCTCCTCGACGACTTCGCCGCCGCCGGCGCCGACGGCTGCACGGTCCACATCGAGCTGGGCGATCCGACGCCGCTGTTCGAGCAGATGCGAAGGCTCGGGCTCCGTGTCGGGCTGGTCATGAACCCCGACACGCCGTTTGCCGCCGTCGAGCCCCACCTCGACGCCATCGACCTGCTCCTCGTGATGAGCGTCTTCCCGGGGTGGGGCGGCCAGGCCTTCATCCCGGAGGTCCTCGACAAGGTGGCGGCGGCGCGCCGAGCCATCGACGAGCGTGGCCTCGCTGTCGAGATCGAGATCGACGGCGGCATCAAACCCGACACCGTGGCCGACGCCGCCGCGGCGGGCGCCGACATCTTCGTGGCCGGGAGTGCCATCTTTGGGGCGGACGACCCGGTGTCGGCCGCGCGCTCGCTTCGTGAGCGCGCGGTCGGGGCACTGGGCTGACCATGGCCGACACCGTCCTCATCGTCGACGACGACGCCGACATCCGCCGCTTCCTTGGTCTGACGTTGCGCCACGACGGCTTCGAGGTGCACGAAGCCGTCGACGCCGACGACGCCCTCGGGCAGGCCCGTTCGCTCGAACCCGACGTCATCCTCCTCGACGTGATGATGCCGGGGGTCGACGGCTACGAGGTGTGCCGACGCCTCCGGGCCGATCCGCGCACCACGGAGACACCCGTCATCCTCCTCACCGCCAAGGGTCGGGCGGAGGACAAGATCCGCGGCCTCGACGTCGGGGCCGACGACTACGTCGTCAAGCCCTTCGACCCCGAAGAGCTCGTCGCCCGGGTCAACAGCGTCCTGCGTCGATCGCGCTCGCTGCGCGACGTCTCGCCACTGACCGGCCTGCCGGGCAACAAGCGCATCGACGCCCAGCTTCGTCGTCTCGTGAGCGAGCCGGGCGACGGCTTCGCCGTCCTCTACGCCGACCTCGACGACTTCAAGGTTTACAACGACCACTACGGGTTCATGCGGGGTGACGAGGTCCTCCGTTACACCGCCGAGGTCATCCAGGCCGCGCTCGAACGCCACCCCGCACCCCAGAACTTCCTCGGGCACCTCGGGGGCGACGACTTCATCGCCGTTACCGACCCGGACGGCTCCGAGATCGTCTGCGAGGACGTCATCCGCACCTTCGACGCCGGCATCCTCGGCTTCTACGACCCGGCCGACGCAGAGCGGGGCTACATCGAGGCCGTCGACCGCTACGGCGAACGGCGGCGCATCCCCCCGGTGGCGATCTCGATCGGCGTGGCGACGACGGCGCACCGCGACCTGCAAACCCAGTGGGAGATCTCGGCCGTGGCGACGGAGATGAAGCACGTCGCCAAGAGCCAGCCCGGGTCGCGCTACGAGGTCGACCGCCGGCGCGGGTTCGAGCGGGGAATCGACCATCCGGCCGCCCATCCCGACGGCGGTACCCCCGCCGTGGAGGCATGACCCCCGCGCTGGCGGCGAAGGTCCTCACCGTCTCCGACGGTGTCGCCGACGGCAGCCGGGCAGACCGATCCGGACCGGCGCTGGTCCAACGTCTGGTCGAAGCCGGGTTCGATGTCGTCGCCGCCGACGTGTCGCCCGACGGGCGTGAGGCGGTCGCCCAGGCGCTGCGGACGCTGACGAAGGGGTTCCACGGGCTGGTCGTGACGACCGGCGGGACGGGATTCGGGCCGCGCGACCTGACGCCGGAGGCGACCCGCGATGTCATCGAGCGGGAAGCGCCGGGGTTGGCCGAGGCGATGCGCGCGGCGTCGCCCCGCCCGTTCGGCATGCTGTCGCGTGGCGTGGCCGGTTCACGGGGGCGCTCGCTCGTCCTCAACGTCCCAGGCTCCGAACGGGGAGCGCTCGAGTGCCTCGACGCGGTCATCGACGCCGTCCCCCACGCCCTCGACCTCCTCGGCGGGGGCGCCCCTCACTGACGTTCCTTGCTTTCGGCCGTTTTCTGCCGTGTGGACGGCCATCAACGGCCGAAAGTGGGGGGCAGCGCCGCGGTCGCCGGTCGCGGCGCAAACGATAGTGGCGCAAACGACCGGTGCCGCGGTATCGTTGACGCACCAATCAAGAGACGTCCTCGGGGCAGGGTGAAAATCCCGACCGGCGGTGTCCGTGGCGCCGTCCTCGAGACGGCCTGACGGGAGCCCGCGAGCCCGCCGCCGCCAGCGGCGGGTTGACCAGGTGCGAAGCCTGGGCCGACGGTGAGAGTCCGGATGGGAGAGGACGCGCATCAGGGGTGCTCGCACGCGGGCACCCGACGCTGCTGCGCTTCCCTGCCGTGCCCGGGACCGGACGAAAGGTGTCCGTGGACGACGCGGCGGCCATGCGCCAAGCGGTGATCGAAGGGGAGCGGGGGCGTCTCGGCGCGCCGCCCAACCCCTGGGTCGGCGCCGTCGTGGTCTCCGAGGGAGAGATCGTGGGCGTCGGTCATCATGCCCGGCCGGGGAGCGCCCACGGCGAAGCGGCTGCCGTGTCGGCAGCGGGGGAGCGGGCCCGAGGCGCCACGGTCTACGTCACGCTCGAACCGTGCAACCATCACGGCCGCACGGGGCCGTGTACGGAGGCGCTCATCTCTGCCGGAGTCGCCCGGGTGGTCGTCGGCGTCGAAGACCCCGACGCCTTGGTCGCCGGGACGGGGATCGCCCGCCTGCGGGAAGCGGGCATCGACGTGGCGGTCGGCGTCGAAGCGGCCACCGTG
Source organism: Acidimicrobiia bacterium (assembly GCA_035540775.1). GTDB lineage: Bacteria > Actinomycetota > Acidimicrobiia > IMCC26256 > JACPCJ01 > DATLFW01. Next base: position 325 of record DATLFW010000022.1, on the reverse strand, counting down.
GAGCGATCGCTGCGCCCCTACCTCCACCAGCGGAGCACCGGTCGCGCCTTTTGCGTGGTGAAGACGGCGGTGAGCATCGACGGGCGCACTGCGGCGGCCGACGGGACTTCGAAGTGGATCACGGGCGAGGCGGCGCGCGACGACGCGCACGCCCTGCGGGCAGCGTCGCAGGCGATCGTGGTCGGGTCGGGCACCGCGCTCGCGGACGCCCCCGAACTCACCGTGCGGCGCGTCGCGGCGCCGCCCGTACCGCCGCTGCGCGTCGTCCTCGACGGCCGCGGCCGGGTGCCGGCTCGCGGCCCCCTGTTCGACACCGCCTCGGCGC
>DATLFW010000021.1:0-4416 GCA_035540775.1 Acidimicrobiia bacterium | reverse complement strand
CCGAGCAGATGGGTGCCCAGGTCGGTCAGTTGAGCTCGGCAGGGTGCGAGGTCGTGTTCCTCACGGCCGTTCCCAGCACCGCCGGTGCGATCCTCGGCGCCTCCGCCCAGGGCGGATTCGCTCCGCAGTGGATCGGGCAGTCCCCGACATGGGTCAACGCCCTGGCGGCGTCGCCCATCGCCGAGTACCTGGCGGCCAACTTCCACCTGGTGGCCGAGGGCCCCGAATGGGGCGACACCTCGGTGCCCGGTATGGCGCAGATGATGGAGGACGTCGAGGAGTTCGCTCCCGAACAGGGTCCCGACATCTACTTCGCCTTCGGATACGGCGCTTCGTGGGCCGTGCACCAGGTGCTGGAAGCCGCGGTCGAGAACGGCGACCTGAGCCGTGAGGGCATCGTCGAGGCCATGAACGGCATCGACGCCCTCCAGTTCGACGGCCTCTTCGGCGAGTACCCGTACGGGCCGCCGGAAGAGCGCGTGCCACCGCGAGTGAGCCGCATCTTCGAGGTCGTGCCGGGTGAGGAGAACCCGCTCCGGGCCATCTCGGAGGAGTTCTCGTCGGAGGCCGCCGAGGCGTTCGAGTTCGAGTAGCGATCTCGACGACCGGCATGTCGACGTCACGCTCGAGGGGCCAGTGGGACTTCCCGCTGGCCCCTCGGCGCGTCAAGATGTGGTCGCCGTGAGCGAACCATCGGTGGCGGAGGCCCGCGAAGAACCAGCCGGCATCGCCGGCGCGGTCGAGACCGCGCTCGGCGACCTCGTCGCCGCCGAGGCGGTCGAACGCCTCTGGAACGGCGATCACACCCTGTGGCAGGACGATCCCCGGGAAGTGGCCGATCGCCTGGGGTGGCTGCACAGTCCGGCCGAGATGGACGACCGCGTCGGGGAGATCGAGTCTTTCGCCGGCGGCGCGGCCAGCAACGGCATCACTCGCGTGGTGGTCGTGGGGATGGGCGGATCGAGCCTGTTCCCGGAGGTGATGGCGTCCACGTTCACGGATGGAGCGCGGGGACTCCCGCTCCACGTCCTCGACTCGACGGACCCGGCCGCCGTTGCCCGCATCGCCGATACCCCCGACGTCGCCGAGACGTTGTTCGTCGTGGCGTCGAAGTCGGGGACGACCATCGAGACCCGGAGCCACCTCGACTACTTCTGGAATCTGGTACCCGACCCCAGCCGGTTCGTGGCCATCACCGACCCCGGGACGCCCCTGGCTGCCCTGGCGCGCGACCGCGGGTTCCGGGCGGTCATCGAGAACCGCCCCGACATCGGAGGGCGCTTCTCGGCGCTGTCGCACTTCGGGCTGGTGCCCGCTGCACTCGTCGGCGTCGACCTCACCGCTCTGCTGGCGGAGGCGCATGCGATGCTCGCCGCCTGCCGTCGTCCGGTGCACGAGAACCCCGGCGCTCGTCTGGCGGCCTTCGTCGCCGCCGCCGCCCGCTCCGGTCGCGACAAGTTGACGTTCCGGATCGACCCCACCGTCGAGGCGTTCGGGTCGTGGCTCGAGCAGCTCCTCGCCGAGTCGACCGGCAAGAACGGGCGGGGAATCCTCCCGGTGACCGGCGAACCTGCGCGACCGGCGGCGAACTACGGCCCGGACCGCGTGTTCGCGACCGTCGGGCGGGCCGTCGTCGAAGGCGTCGCCGAAGCCGGCCATCCCGTCGTGGGGATCCCGCTCGACGATCCGCACCGGCTCGGTGGGGAGGTCGTCCGCTGGGAAGTGGCGACGGCGCTCGCCGGGTACCTCCTCGGGGTGAACCCGTTCGACCAGCCCGACGTGACGGCGGCCAAGGAAGCCACCAGCCGCGTTCTCGACGAGGGTTTGCCGGAGATCGAGGAGGTGCCCCTCGTCGCGCTGCTGGAACTGGTGACGCCCGGCGACTACCTGGCGGTCCAGGCGTACGTCGATCCCGGGTCGGAGCTGGCCGGTGCGCTCACCACGGCGGCGTACGCCGTCGGCGAACGGTTCGGAGTGGCGACCACCGTCGGGATCGGTCCGCGGTACCTCCACTCCACGGGTCAGTTCCACAAGGGCGGCCCATCCTCGGGGGTGTTCGTCCAGGTCGTCGGCGACGACCCGCACGACGTCGAGATCCCGGGGCGGCCCTACGGCTTCTCGATGCTGAAGCAGGCGCAGGCGGCGGGCGACCTGCTCACCCTCCACGACGCCGGCTTGCGGGCCGGAAGGGTCACCGCCGACGCGCTCCTCGACGCAGCCCGATGAGACTCGGCATCGTCGGGCTCGGCCGCATGGGGGCGAACATGATGGAGCGCCTTCGTTCGCGTGGCCATGACGTCACGGGCTACGACCGCAACCCCGCGACGTCGGAAACGGCGTCCCTCGAGACGCTCGTCGGCGCGCTCGGCGAAACGCCGCGCGTGGTGTGGTCGATGGTCCCGGCGGGGGCGCCGACCGAACAGGTGGTGACGACGCTGGCAGGCCTCCTCGGCCCCGGAGATGTCGTCGTCGACGGCGGGAACTCGAACTGGCGCGATTCGCGCCGGCGCGGAGAGGTGCTCGCCGAGCGGGGAATCGGCTTCGTCGACGCCGGTGTCAGCGGTGGCGTGTGGGGGCGCGAACTCGGGTACTGCCTGATGGTGGGCGGATCCGAGGAAAACGTCGGTGTGGTGCGACCGGTGCTCGAAGACCTCGCCCCCGAGGGGGGCCTCGCCCACGTCGGTCCGGCCGGCGCGGGTCACTTCACCAAGATGGTGCACAACGGGATCGAATACGGCCTCATGCAGGCGTACGGCGAGGGGTACGAACTCCTCCAGGCGTCGGATCTCGGGATCGACGCCGACGCCGCCCTGCGCGCGTGGCGAGAGGGGAGCGTCGTGCGGTCGTGGCTGCTCGACTTGCTGGTTCGGGCCCTCGACGAGGACCCCGGCCTGGAACACGTCGCCGCGTGGGCCGACGACTCCGGTGAAGGTCGCTGGACCGTGCAGGAGGCCGTGAACCATGCCGTCCCCGCCCCCGTCATCTCCGCCGCCCTCTACGCCCGTTTCGCCTCACGCCAGACCGACGCTCCGGCCATGAAGGTGGTCGCCGCCCTCCGGCGCCAGTTCGGCGGTCACGCCGTACGGGAGACGTGACGGTCGAGGCGCGTTCCGACGCCTTGGTCCTCTTCGGGGCCAGCGGTGATCTGGCCCGGCGCAAGCTCTTCCCGGCGCTGTTCGAACTGGACCGAGCGGGACGCGGCGTTCCTCGCATCGTCGGTGTCGCCACTCGTCCCTGGGACGACGACGCGTTGCGGAAACAGGCGCGAGAGGCGATCGAAGCGGGGGATCCGTCCGCAGGGGGCGCCCATCTCGACGAGTTCCTCGCTCGCTTGTCGTACGTCTCGGGGGACTACCGCGACCCCACCACCTTCGACCAGCTCGCCATGGCGATGGAGGGAGCGCAACGCCCCCTGTCGTATCTCGCCATCCCGCCCGCTCTCTTCGACGACGTCGTCCAAGGGCTGGCTCGCGCCCGCTTGAACGACGGTGGGCGCGTCGTGGTCGAGAAGCCGTTCGGGCGCGATCTCGCTTCGGCGCGTGAACTCAACGCGTGCCTCCATCGAGCCTTCCCCGAGGAGGCGATCTTCCGCATCGACCACTACCTCGGCAAGGAGTCGGTCGAGAGCCTCCTCGTCCTGCGTTTCGCGAACGTGCTCTTGGAGCCGGTGTGGAACCGGCAATACGTCGCCCGCGTCGAGGTGACGATGGCCGAGTCGTTCGGCGTCGACGGACGAGGTCGCTTCTACGACGACGTCGGAGCGTTGCGCGACGTCGTGCAGAACCACCTGTTCCAGATCGTGACCCTTCTGGCCATGGAACCGCCGCTCTCGGCCGACGCCGACGCCCTGCGCGACGAGAAGGTGAAGGTCCTCCGCTCGATGCGACCGCTTGACCCTGCCCGGGTCGTGCGCGGTCAGTTCGCCGGCTACACGGACGAAGACGGGTTGGCGGAGCGTTCCGACACGGAGACCTTCGTCGCCCTCGCAATGCACGTCGACTCCTGGCGCTGGGCCGACGTCCCGTTCCTCGTCCGGGCCGGGAAGTGCCTCCCGGCCACGGCGACCGAGGCGGTGGTGGAGTTCCACCGGCCGCCGAAGTCGTTGTTTGGCGACGGGGAGGGTCCGCACCCCAACCATCTGCGCTTTCGCTTCGGGCCCGACGACGGCGTGACACTGTCGCTGGAAAGCAAGGCACCCGGCGAACACCTCGTGAGCCGTACGGTGGATCTCAGCGTCTCGTACGAGCGGGCACTGGGACGTCGACCGGGGGCCTACGAACGCCTGCTTGCAGACGCCCTCGACGGCGACCCCCGCCGCTTCGGTCGCGCCGACGCCGTCGAAGAGGCGTGGCGCGTCGTCGAGCCCGTCCTCGTGAACCCGCCCCCGTCCCAGTCCTACGACCCGGGGACGTGGGG
>DATLFW010000020.1:0-3520 GCA_035540775.1 Acidimicrobiia bacterium | reverse complement strand
GGCTCCGGGACGTCGATGCCGGGGACGGGCGGTTCCGACTCCGATTCCGACGGCGACGCGCCCTCGGGAGACGGGAGCGGTCGCGGCAACGGTCGCTCCGGCGACGCCTCGTCTGACGACGGCGGCGACAGCGGTTCGTCGACTGGTTCCGGCAGCTCGTCGGGCTCGGGAGCATCGAGCGGCGGCAGCCATACGACGTCCCGCGCCGGCGCTGGTGACGGCGCCTTCGACTCCGACGGTGGCGCAAGCGCCTCGGCAGGCGCTGGTGGCGAGACCGCCCGCGGCGGCATCGAAGCCCGCGACGGTGGCGACATGGTCCTCTTCGACAGCGACGGCCACCACGGCGTCGCCCGGGGCCGACCTTCGTCGGCCGCCGACGTCGGTTCCCCAGGCGACCTCCTCCTCGTCGGCCTCGGCGTGGGCGTCATCCTCCTCTCGAACCTCTTCGTGCCCCGTCGCCTCCGTGACGACGAGGACGAAGAGAACCGGATCGAGGGCGCCACCCTCGAGATGGTCTGACGCCCCCTCCGAACGCGACGAACGGGGCCCGAAGGCCCCGCTCGCCATGTCCACCGGGTGATCGTCGGGTCAGGGAGTGGTGTACTCCTCGACCAGTTCCCGAGCCTGCTCGTCGGTGTACTGCACCGGCGGCGACTTCATGAAGTACGCCGACGGCCCGAGCAGCGGCCCGCCCATGCCCCGATCGAGGGCGACCTTGGCGCAGCGGATGGCGTCGATGACGACGCCGGCCGAGTTCGGCGAGTCCCACACCTCGAGCTTGAGTTCGACGTTCAGGGGGATGTCGCCGAAGTTGCGCCCCTCGAGCCGAATGTAGGCCCACTTGCGGTCGTGGAGCCAGGGCACATGGTCGGACGGCCCGATGTGCACGTGCTCGGCGCCGATCCCGTTGCGCAGCTGGCTGGTGACCGACTGCGTCTTCGAGATCTTCTTCGACTTCAGGCGGTCGCGCTCCAGCATGTTCATGAAGTCCATGTTGCCGCCGAAGTTCAGCTGGTACGTGTTGTCGAGGGCGAGGCCGCGATCTTCGAACAGACGGGCGAGGACCCGGTGGAGGATGGTGGCGCCCACCTGGCTCTTGATGTCGTCGCCCACCATCGGCACGCCGGCGTCGGTGAACTTCTGCGCCCATTCCGGGTCCGAGGCGATGAAGACGGGGATGCAGTTGATGAAGGCCACGCCGGCGTCGAGGGCCGCCTGCGCGTAGTACCGCTGCGCCTCCTCGGAGCCGACGGGGAGGTACGAGACGAGCACATCGGCGCCGCTCTCCCGCAGCACTTCGGCGACGTCGATCGCCTCGGCGGGCGACTCCTCGCTCACCTCCTGGAAGTAGGTGCCCCACCCGTCGAAGGTCGGGCCGCGGCGCACCTCGATGCCGAGTTCCGGCACGTCGGCGAACTTCACGGTGTTGTTGGGGTGGGCGAACACGGCCTTGCCCAGGTCTTGGCCCACCTTGCCGGCGTCGACGTCGAAGGCGGCGACGAACTCGACGTCACGGACGTGGTACCCCCCGAGCTCGACGTGCATCAGGCCTGGCACGACATCGTCGGCCTTGGCGTCGCGGTAGTACTCGATGCCCTGGACGAGGCTGCTGGCGCAGTTCCCGACCCCGGCGATGGCGACTTTCACGGACGTACTCATTGCTGGTGTCCTCCCTCGTTGGACATCACTCGATGGTTCTCGTGGTTCTCGTGGTTCTCGGGGCGTTCGGGGCGCTCCGGCGCCTCACCCTGCTCGGCGGCGATCAACTCCTCGACCCACTGGAGGTCCCGGCGGGTCGCTTCGTCGTCGTGCTCCATGAGCGATCGGGTGTAGAGATCGAGGCGGCGCCGCTCCGACTTCGGGCTGAGCGCCGAGCGGACCCGGGCCAGCCGCTCCGCCAGGGAGGCCCGTCGCCGTTCGAACAGGCGGAGGCGGGCTTCAGGATCGAGGTAGCGGCAGAAGGCGAGGCGGAGGGCGAAGCCGCGGTCGTCGGCGGCCCCCGCTTCTTCCTCGAGCAGGTCGCGCAGCATCTCGTTGCCGTGCTCGGTGATCCGGTACTCCTTGCGGCGTCGCCTCGTCGGCGACAGGCGGCGACGCATGCGGGCGGCGGCGGTCTCGCCGCCGATGGAACCGGTGGCGGGGATGGGGGCCGGCGCCACCTCCGTCTCCACGGCCTCGATGGCGCCGGCCTTCTCCAACCGCCGCAGGGCCGGGTAGAGCGAACCGTACGAGACGCCCGAAAGCGCTCCGACCATCTCGTCGAGGCGCTTCTTCAGTTCGTATCCGTGGAGCGTCTCCTCCTTGAGGAAGCCCAGGATGGCGAGTTCGAGCACGCATCGCTCCTGACCGGTTCCGTCGACCCCCACCATAGCGGTTCGATATATCGATTCGATATATCGAACCGCAAGTTTCTTTCGGATCCCGTCGCCGCCGTCGCAGCGTGCACGGGGGTCGGCGTCCGGGTCTGGACGTCACCGGTACACTCACCCGGATGGGTGGCCAGGTCGACTACACCCTCCAGCGCCGAGCGGTGCTTTCCGAGTTCCGCCGCGGCTTGCGCTCGCGTCCCGACATCTGCGACGCCCACCCCGAACTCATGCGGGCGGCGCGATATGTCGGTGCCGAGACGGGGCGGGAGTGTCCCGTCTGCGACCGGCGCAACCTGCGGGTCGTCGCCTACGTCTACGGCGACGATCTCCGGCGTCACAAGGCCAACGGCCGGTGCATCACGACCGACGAGGAGCTGGCAGCCCTCGGCGAGAAGGTCGACGAGTTCACCTGTTACGAGGTGGAGGTCTGCCCCGACTGCTCCTGGAACCACCTGTTCCGCAGTTACCTGCTCGGCCGACGTCACGCCGGCTGACGGCCTGACCGCCCACCCATGACGCCTGCGGCAACCGGGCCTTCCAACGAGGCGCGCCCGCCCGGAGGGCCGGCGTGACCGGTCCAGCGCTCGCCGTGGCCGCCGTCATGGTCACGCTCGCCCCGCCCGCTGCCGCCCTCGCCCTCCGGGCCGCCGGTCTCCGCGTCCGCCAACCGCTTCCCGCCCGCGCCGAGGCCGAGGCGCGGCTCCGACCGGAATGGCGCCTCGTCGCCCTCGTCGCCGGCCTCGCCGTGGCGGTCGGCCTCCCGGGTGACCTCCTCGTGGCCGCCGTCCTGATCGCGCTCGGGGTCTCGGAGCGACCGTGGCCGATTGCGGGAGCGGTCGTCGCCGTCGCCGGTGCCGGAGCGCTGCGCGTCGGGTCGTCGTCGATCGAGCACGTCGCCGGCGGACACGTCGTCCTCGGCCCCGCCATCCTGTCGCCCTCGGTGGCGGTGGCCGTCGGGGCCTCGCTGGCGTTGGCCGCCGCCGTCGTCGCCGTCCCAGCCCTGCTGCCCGGCCGAGCCCGCGGCGGGTGGACGGGTCCCTACCGTTCGGCGCGCAGTCTCGGCGACGCCGTGGCTCCAGTGGCGGTCGTCCTCCTCGGCGTGGCCGTCGCCCTCGGGCCTCCGGTGGCGGAGGGAGCAGAGCCAGCCGTCG
>DATLFW010000019.1:0-3146 GCA_035540775.1 Acidimicrobiia bacterium | reverse complement strand
CCGGTGAAGCAGTGGAACACCGTGCGGGGCGGGACACGCTCGTCTTCCAGTACACGGAACGTCTGCTCCCACGCCTCTCGCGTGTGGATCACGAGGGCGCGGTCGGTCTCGTGGGCGAGGCGAACGTGGGCCCGGAAAGCCTCCTCCTGTTCCGCCTCCGTGGAATGGCGGTAGTGGAGGTCGAATCCCGCCTCCCCCACCGCCACGACGTGGTCGTCGGTGGCCAACGCCGCCAACGCATCCCACTCGTCGGCGAACCGGGAAGCGTCGTGGGGATGGAGTCCGACGGCCGCCCGGACGTCCGCGTGCCGGCGGGCGAGGGAGACGGCTCGCTCAGAGGCGGCGAGGTCGGTGCCGACGGCCACCACGGTCGTCACACCGGCGGCTCGCGCCCGCGCCAGCAATCCGTCGGCGTCCTCGATGTCGTGGACGTGACAGTGACTGTCGACGTACCTCATCCCTCGAGGCGGGGGAACAGCGGCTCGCCGCGGGTGAGGGAGGCCCCCGGCGGGAGGCCACCCCACATCGCCGCGTCGGGGAGGCGCTGTTCGTCGGGGGTGCCGTCGAGGCCGAGGCGGCGCCACAGCTCTCCCGCCGCCCTCGGGATGAGGGGCGCCGACAACAGGGCGACGATGCGCAGCGCCTCGAGGCAGTCGCCCAGCACCTCGGCCACCTCCGTCGCCTTCCCCTCCTTGTTGAGCGCCCAGGGTTGGCGTTCTTCGATGTAGGCGTTGGTGGCGCCGATGAGGTCCCACACGGCGCCGAAGCCGCGGGCGAAGTCGAGGTCGCGCATCCGCTCCGTCAAGGTCTCGAACGCTTCTCCCGCCCGGTCCTTCAGCGGACCGTCGGCCCGTGCGTCGGGCACCGTCCCGCCGAGGTAGTTGTTCGACATGGTGAGTACCCGGTTCGCCAGGTTCCCGAAGTTGTTGGCGAGATCGGCGTTGTAGCGAGCGAGCATCGCCTCGTAGCTGAAGTCGCCGTCAGGACCGAACTGCTGGTCGCGCATGAAGTGGTAGCGGTAGCCGTCGACGCCGAACGTCTCCACCAGGTCGGCCGGGTGGATGGCGTTGAGGCGGGTCTTCGACATCTTCTCGCCGCCGACGAGCAGGAACCCGTGGGCGAAGACGCACTTGGGCGTCGGGAGACCGGCCGACATGAGCATGGCGGGCCAGTAGACGGCGTGGAAGCGGAGAATGTCCTTGCCGATCAGGTGGTAGTCGGCCGGCCAGTAGTGGTCGAAGGTCTCGGGCGCCGTGCCGTACCCGACTGCCGAGCAGTAGTTGAAGAGGGCGTCGAACCACACGTAGGCGACGTGCTTCTCGTCCCACGGAAGCGGAACGCCCCACGAGATCGACGTGCGGCTCATGGAGAAGTCCTGCAGGCCCTGGCGGATGAAGCCGAGGACCTCGTTGAGCCGGATCTCGGGGCGGACCGCTTCGGGATGGGCGGCGTAGTGCTCGAGCAGCCGGTCCTCGTACCGCGACAGCTTGAAGAAGTAGTTCTCCTCCCGCACCCGCTCGACCGGCTGGCGGTGGATCGGGCACTCACCCTCGACCAGCTCGTCCTCGGTGTAGTAGCCCTCGCACGCCACGCAGTAGAGGCCTTCGTAGGTACCCAGCTCGATGTCGCCGTTGTCGTAGACGGTCTGGAGGAACTGGCGGACCGCGTCCTGGTGCCGCGGCTGGGTCGTCCGGATGAAGTCGTCGTTGCGGATGTCGAGGCGCTGCCAGACCTCCTGGAACCGCGGCGCCATCCGGTCGACGAACGTCTGCGGCTCCTCCCCCTGCTCCCGGGCGACCTGCTCGATCTTCTGCCCGTGCTCGTCGACGCCGGTCAGGAAGTAGACGTCGTCACCCCAGAGCCGTCGCCACCGCGTCAGCACGTCGGCCGCGACCGTCGTGTAGGCGTGGCCGATGTGGGGAACGTCGTTGGGGTAGTAGATCGGGGTCGTGACGTAGAAGCTTCGGGACATCGGCGCCACCCTACCGGCGCCCAGGCGTCCCGGGCGGCTGCGAATCCCGGTGCGCAAATCCCCCGGAAGCGACGACTCGGTCGATGCCGTACCATGGCGGACGGGTCATCGTCCCGGTGTCGTATCGCCGGACACAGGAGGCAGGTCGTGGCGTCGACCGGCATGGCGAGGAAGCTCGACGATCTCGGACGCATCGTGCTCCCCGCCGAGATTCGCCGGCGGTTCGAACTGTCGGAGGGGTCGTACCTCGAGATCCAGGTCGAGGGCGACCGCATCATCCTGTCGAAGGTGCAGGACCGCTGTGTCTTCTGCGGCAACGCCGACGATCTCGCGATGTTCCGCGACCGCCAGGTCTGCCGTGGGTGCCGAGCCGAACTCGCACCCGTCGAACAGTCGATCTGATCCCGAGGATCAGACGTCCCCGGTCTCCAAGCTGGCGTCGCGCTGGCGTGCTCGGGCGGCCATCGCCACGGGGTAGACGATGTTCCGGCTGACCCCGAGACGCTCGGCGACGGTTGCGGCGACGTCCCGCGCGCTGGCACCGGTCGCCATCTCCTCGGCCACCGCCGCCGCCACGTCGTCGGCACCGACCTCTTCGGAAGCCGGCGCGCCGCCGAGCACGACGACGTACTCCCCCCGCGCCTCGCCCACGGCGTCGGCCGCGTCGCCGAGCCGTCCGCGCCACACCTCCTCGTGGAGTTTGGTGAGTTCGCGGACGACAGCCACCGGGCGGGCGTCGCCCGCGGCGTCGGCGAGGTCGCGCAAGGTCTCGGTGATCCGATGGGGGGCCTCGAAGATGACGGTCGTGCGGTCGTCGCCGGCGACGGCGGACAGGCGTTCACGGCGACGGCGACCCTTGCGGGGCAGGAAGCCCTCGAAGGCGAAGCGGTCCGTCGGCAGGCCGGAGACGACGAGCGCGGCGAGGGCGGCGCTGGGCCCGGGCACCACCTCGACGGCGAGGCCGGCGGCGGCACACGCCCGAACGAGGCGCTCGCCGGGGTCGGCGACCCCTGGCATCCCGGCGTCGCTGACGTAGACGACGCGCTCGCCCGCCCGGACCCGCTCCACGATGCGGGCCGTCATCTGCGTCTCGTTGTGCCCGTGGACGGCGATCAGACGGCCACCCCCCTCGACCGAGGCGGCCGACATGAGCTTGCGGGCGCGGCGGGTGTCC
>DATLFW010000018.1:0-4259 GCA_035540775.1 Acidimicrobiia bacterium | reverse complement strand
GGGACGGCGACGGGGAAAGCAATCAGTCCGACGTGCGCTCCGCCACCCGGCGCAGCAGCTCGTCGCCGTACTCGTTGACCACCTCGCCGACGTCCGGGTGTGACAGCACGGCCCGCAACGTTCCCGACGACGGCACCTCGTCGAGACGCCCGATCCATGTCACAGCGTCCGCCTCGACATCGCCCGCCCAGCGGCGCACGCCACCCGACGCCGTCACGACCTCGACCACCGCCCGCTCCAACCGCTCCCGCCGCTCGCTCACGACGTGCACGTCGCCGTTCCGGGGGTCGACCATCGGCAGCACGGGCCGGCAGGCGTCACGCAGCGCGCCGTATCCCGCCTTCTCGTTGCGGGCATGGTCGAGCACCGACCACGTCACTGCCGGCAGCGCGTCGGCGAAACAGAACTGCAGAAAGCCACCCGTCGGCCGGTACTTCAGGCGGCGGAGGTCCTCCACCTGCAGCTGCACGAGGGCCGCCTGGTAGGCCTGGGTCGCCTCCCGCCACGCCTCGAACGACCGGAAGTCGCCGGGGGGGACGTGCCGGTCGAAGAACCCCTTCTGGCACGCGTGCCGCTCGGCCAGTCGCTCCCAGTCGAGATCGGGCCAACGGTCCGGGTCCACGAAGTCGGCCGCCGGTGGGACGGCCTGGGCGCCGAACTCGCTCACGAAGCGAGCGGCCCGAGGCCACGCCCGCAGGAGCGCCGGCATGTCGGCCATGTGGCCGTGGTACCAGCCGAAGTAGAAGTGCGTGTCCGTGCCAGGGCTCGACGCCCCTGGAAAGACACCCGAGTGCGGGTTCACGGGGCGGCTGCCGTCGGCCCGCTGGAGCGCCCGTCGCACGCCCCGATCGAGGAGGTTCTTGTTCCAGGTCGGGGCCACCATCGTCACCGCCGCCTTCCCCACCGCCGTGGGCGAGAGCGGAGCGCCGGGGTCGAGGTCGACGGCGAACGGCTCGTTGTGCGCGCACCACAGCGCGATCGACGGGTGGTGGCCGAGGAGGCGTACCATCTCGCCCGCTTGGCGGACGGCCTGCTTCCGGATCCCTCGCGCGTACCCCCACTGCAGCGGGAAGTCCTGCCACAGCAGCAGCCCGGCCCGGTCGGCCGCCTCGTACAGCTCGGGCCGGGCGACGTGAGCGTGCACGCGAAGCATGTCGAGGTTGGCGGCCAGGGCGAGGTCGACGTCACGGGCGATCTCGTCGGAGGTTGCCTCGCCGAGCTCCATGCGGGTGGGCGCGTGGTTCGAGCCCATCACGAACATCCGCTCGCCGTTGACGTGCAGCACCCAGCGGTCGAGGCGCACCTCCCGGAAGGCCGTCGTCACCATGCGGCGGTCGCTCTCGACCCCACCGACCTCGACGGCGAGGTCGAGGGTGCAGAGGGGCTGCTTCCCGAGTCGCCGCGGCCACCATAGGGGTGGGCGGTCGACCTCGAGCGTCCACTCCAGTTCGTTGGGCCCGGCGGCGGCCGTGTGCTCTCGCCGGGCGTCCAGCGCGACGCCCGGCCCGGACAGGCGCGCCACCAAGGTCACCTCGTGGGGTGCCTTGCCGACCTGGGCATCGAGCGAGAGGCGCAGGCGAAGCCGCCCGCGCTCTTCGGTCGCCTCGACACAGACGGCCGACATCGACGCCAGCCGCACGGGCCCCGTCTCGACGACGCGGACGGGCCGCCAGATGCCACCGGGGTTCCAGCGACTGTCGAGGCAGTCCCAGTGCGAGAAGACCCCGGTGATCAAGCGCTTGCTCGTCCGGTCGCGCTGGGGCGCGCATGCGAGCTCCACCGCCACGACGTGGTCACCCCCGCTCGCCAGGGCATCGGTGACCTCGAAGGAGTGCGGGGCGAAGTAGCCCTCGGTGGCACCCAGGTAGGCCCCGTCGAGCCAGTGGTCGGCGTCGTAGAAGACGCCCTCGTAGACGAGGAAACGCCGGCGTCCCTCGCCGCCCGGAGGTGCGGAGAACCGGTGCCGGTAGAGGATCGGTCCGTCCTCGTCCGACAACTCGGGGCACGACCTCCAGTGACCGGGAACGGCGACCTTCGCCCACCCGGCGTCGGCGAAGTCGGGATCGACGAAGCGCTGGTGGAGGTCGCCCTCGGCGGGGTGGGCGAGCCAGGTCCCGCCGAGGTCGAGGAGTTCGTCGGTCATGGTGGGGCGGTCAGCCCGCCTGCGTCCCCACCTTCAGGTCCTTGAACGGCGTGTTCTTGTCGGGTCCGGGCTCCTTCGGGAGGCCGAGGACGCGCTCACCGATGATGTTCTTCTGGATCTCGTCGGTGCCGCCGTAGATCGACGGCGCGGGGGAGAACAGGGCGGCCTCCTGGATCACCCCGCCCGTCTCCGACTCGCGGCCCATGAGCATGCCGTGGGCGCCCAACGCCTTCAGACCGGCTTCGCGCACGAGGCGGACGATGCGCGACATGTTCAGCTTCATGGTCGACACTTCCGACCCGGGGCCCTTGCCCGACTTCGCCGCCGCCCGGATGCGCAAGGCCGTGAACTCGCTGATGCGCTCGAGGGTGTAGAGCCGGGCGATCTCCTGGCGGAGGTTGGCGTCGTCGATCTTCCCCAGCTTCTTGGCGGTGTCGACGATGAGGTCGCTGCCCTTGCCCCGGAAGATGGCGCCGGTGCCCGTGCCGCCGCCGCCCTTGCCAAGGTCGCCGGCCTTCTGCGTGAGGAACCCGGCCTTCTTGCCCGGCGCGACGCCGCCGAGCCCCGCCCGCTCGTTCGCCAGCGTCGTGTTGGCGACGGCCCAGCCGTTGCCGAGGCCGCCGAGGACGCGGTCGGCCGGCATGCGAGCGTCGTCGAGGAACACCTCGTTGAACAGCGCCCGGCCCGTCATCTCGACGATCGGCCGAATCTCGATGCCGGGCTGGTCCATGTCGATGATGAAGTAGGTGATGCCCTGGTGCTTGGGCGCCTCGACGTCGGTCCGGGCGATGAGCATCCCGAGGTCGGCGTGCTGGGCGCCGGAGCTCCAGACCTTCTGACCGGTCACGGTCCACTCGTCGCCGTCGAGGACGGCCTTCGTCTGGAGGCTGGCGAGGTCGGAGCCAGCGCCCGGCTCGCTGAAGAGCTGGCACCAGGCGTCCTGCCCGGTGAGGATCCCCGGCAGGTACTTCTCCCGCTGCTCGTCGGTGCCGTGGGTGACGATGGTGGGGCCGGCCAGCATGATGCCGAGGCCACCGGGGCCACCGGGGGCGCCGACCCGGCGCCGCTCCTCGGCGACGACCTTGGCCAGGTCGCCCGACAGGCCACGCCCGTACCACTCCTCGGGCCAGGTCGGGGCCGTCCAGCGCCCCTCGAACAGCCGCTGCCACCACTCCTCCATGGTGAGGTCGGGGTCCCAGTTCTCCTCGAACCAGGCCCGCGCCTCCTCACGGATGGCCTTGGCCTTCGGCGACTCGCGGATTTCCTGCTCGGCGACGGCCACGGCGTTGCCCCCTCACTCGTCGGGATGTCGAACCATCGAAAACTTGACCGGTGCGTCAAGTTTCCCAGGGATCGACGGCGACCGACAATCCGGAGCCCCGTCCGGCTTCTGGGTACGTCCACCCACACATCGGGGCGGTCGACGTACCCAGAACGCACGCTCAGACGGCGGGGGCGGGCTCCCACTCGTTGCTGCCAGCGATCCCCCGGTGCCCGTACCACAGACTCCACGCCATGAGCGCGGCCATCAGCGGCGCCCCGGTGGCGGCGTTGACGGCCACGTAGGCGTCGACGCTGGCATTGGTGAGCACGACCATCCGGAGTACGGCCCGTACCACCAGGTACAGGCCCCACACGAGCGAGACCCGCCCGAACACCCGGCGGAAGGTCGCCGACGTCCGGATCTCCTCCGGGAAGGGGAACGTGTCCTGGGCGAAGACGCCGGCCAAGGGGCGGCCCAGGGCGACGGAACCGAGGAAGACCAGACCGAGGGCGCCGGACGTGAGGACCGACTGGCCGAGGTACACCACGGCGCTGTTGGAGAGGAGCCCGACCACTGCCTGGATGACGACGAACCCGAGTGCCATCTTCGCCATGTTCCCAGAGCGGTCGGCGCGCCGGGCCAGCCGGTAGGCGAGAACCCCGACAGCGGTCGCGAGGCCGATGCCGATGGCGAGGCCGGAGATCTTCCAGCCGACGTAGAAGGCGATGATGGGGCCGAAGCCTTCGCCAGCGAAGCGGGGGCCGGAGCCGAGCATGATGTCCCTGGCGCTCGGGCGCGGCGTACCGGCGGGGACGAGGGTGGTGGTCGCCTCTTTGCTCACGAGGTCAACCC
>DATLFW010000017.1:0-3133 GCA_035540775.1 Acidimicrobiia bacterium | reverse complement strand
TGCGGGCGTAGACGCTGCCGGAGCCGGTCGAGTGGAAGTCGAGCTCCTCGTAGCGGCCGCCGGTCACGTCGTACTTGAAGAGGCGGCCCCGGTTGCGCTGGAGGTCGTAGCCGGCGAAGAGGGGGACGACCACGAGGCCCTGCATGGCGGCGGGCAGATTGGCCCGGATCATCTGGGAGAGACGGTTCGCCTTGCCGTCGAGGGAGAGCGGTTCGCCCTCGACCTTCTCGTAGTGCTCGAGCTCGGTCTGGAACAGCCGGACCATCTCCATGGCCGGTCCGGCGGCGCCGGCG
The DNA here is from genome assembly GCA_035540775.1 of Acidimicrobiia bacterium. Classification (GTDB taxonomy): domain Bacteria; phylum Actinomycetota; class Acidimicrobiia; order IMCC26256; family JACPCJ01; genus DATLFW01. The sequence goes on along the minus strand of DATLFW010000017.1, from coordinate 2,840 downwards.
ATGGCGACGCCCGACCAGTGGTCGGCCGGTTGGACCTTCTCCATCCGCCGTCCGGCGATCGAGTAGCCCTCGGTCGCCCTGCGGTCGCCGCCCATGATCACGCCGTCGGCGAAGCGGAGGGCCACCACGGTGGTGCCGTGCGGGATCTCCCGCCCGGCCACCGCCGGGTCGCTCGCCGCTTGGGCGATGCGCACCTCGGGCGCCGCCTCGGGCACCGTCCGCCGGAGAAGGTCGCTGAAGGAGGGCCCGGGGTCACCGCCCGGCCCGAACCAGGGAAGGGGTCGTTCCGTCATCGCGGCGGAGCCTACACGGCGCCGTTTCTCCGCAGATCGAACGCCCGCTGTCGGGCCTGCGACGCCAGGGTCTCCCCCGCCACCTTCACGGCCCCCGGTTCGGCGAGGTAGTGCTCGACGAGCGCCAGCACGCCGCTCTCCTCGCGGAGGAGCCCGAGGGCGTTGTTGCATCGGACGCAGAGGAGCCCCCGGATGGCACCACTCTCGTGGTCGTGGTCGACGTGGAGGGAGACGGATTCGGGTGGCGGGTCGCCGCAGATGGCGCAGCCGCCGCCCTGGTCAGCCAGCATCCGCTCGTAGTCAGCCTGCGTGATCCCGTACTTCCGCCGCAGGTGTCCCTCGCGAATGCGATCGGCGTTCTCGGCCCGCCATCGCCGCTGCTTGGCGTTGTACGCCTCGCGGTTCTCTCGTTGCCACCGCTTCACCCGATCGATGTACTTCTGCGGGTCGGCGCGGTACCGCTCCTTCTGGGCGTCGAGGTTGCACGCCTTGCACTCCGGGCGGCGACCGTCACGACCGCCCTTGTCGGCGTAGAACTCGTCGAGCGGCTTCTCGATGCCGCAGCGCTTGCAACGTTTCACCCCGCCAGTGTGCTGGCGGGGTGTGACGGAAATGCTCGGTCTTGGAGCCCGTGTGGCGCTTTCACCCGGTTGGATGAAAGCTCACTGACCGCCCTTCTGAATGTAATTTTTTACGAAGTCCTCGGCGTTCTCCTCTAAGACCGAATCGATTTCGTCCAAGAGTTCGTCGAGGTCTTCCTTCAGCTTCTCGCCGGATTCGGAGCCCGCGGGGAGTTCCTCCGCGACCTCTTCGTCACGCTTCTTCGGTGCGGGCTTCTGCTTGCGCTCTCGTTCGGCCATCGAGTTCTGCCTCCTACGACGACCCTAGCCGGGCGATGAGCTCCGACGGCGTCGCACACTCCTTCAACAATGCTTCGACGTGCTGTCGTGTTCCCCTGAGGGGCTCCATCATCGGGATCCGTTGGAGCGGGTCGCCTCCGGTGTCGAGGATCAGGCTGTCCCAGTTCGCCGCCACCACCGAGTCGGGCCACTTGGCGAGGCACGACCCCCGGAAGTATGCGCGCGTCGTGTCGGGCGGGTGGTCGACCGCCTCGATCACGTCGGCCTCGTCGAGCAGCCGGCGGACCTTGCCAGCCTTCACCAGCCGCTCGTAGAGCGACTTCTCGGGGCGAACGTCGTGGTACTGGAGGTCCATCAGCGCCAGGCGGGGGTCGTCGAAGTCGACGCCCTGGCGCTCGGCGTAAGCGTCGAGGAGGCACAGCTTGGTCACCCAGTCGACGACGCCGTCGAGGCTGCGCGGGTCGGATTCGAGGCCGGTCAGCACCTCCTCCCAGAGGCGCATGACCTGGCCGCCGACGTCCTCGCCACCGCAGCCCTCGAACCCCGTCTCGTCGCCGTACTTCTCGGCGAGACGGAAGAACTCCCACTGGAGGTCGACGGCCGTCATTGCCGACCCGTCGGCCATCTCGATCGCCCGCCGGCACGAAGGGTCGTGGGAGACCTGGCGGATGGCGGCCACGGGCGCCGCGAGCGTGTAGTCCTTGTCGACGAAGCCGTCTTCGACCATCCCGAGCACGATCGTGGTCGTCCCCACCTTCAGGAAGGTCGAGACCTCCGAGAGGTTGGCGTCGCCGACGATGACGTGCAGCCGCCGGTACTTCTGGGCGTCGGCGTGGGGCTCGTCACGGGTGTTCACGATGGGGCGCTTCAGCGTCGTCTCGAGCCCAACCTCCTCCTCGAAGAAGTCGGCCCGCTGGCTGATCTGGAACTCCACCGGGTCGGCACCGTGCTCGCTCCCGACCTTCCCCGCTCCCGTCACGACCTGGCGCGTCACGAACCACGGCAGGAGCGTGCGCACCAGATCGCCGAAGGCGACCTCCCGGTCGACGAGGTAGTTCTCGTGGCACCCGTAGGAGTTGCCCTTGCCGTCGGAGTTGTTCTTGTAGACGACGATCTCCTGGCCCGGATCGAGCAGGCGACGGCTCGCCTCCATGGAGCGGGCGAGGATCCGCTCCCCCGCCTTGTCGTAGAGGGTCACCTGAAGGGCGTCGGAGCATTCCGGGGTCGACAGCTCCGGATGGGCGTGGTCGACGTAGTAGCGGGCCCCGTTGGTGAGGACGGTGTTCACGAGGTGCGTCTCGACCTCGGGAGCGAGGGCGTCGTCCGGGGCGTACCCACGGGCATCACGACCCGGCGACTCGTCCTCGAAGTCCCAGTCGACGCGGTCGCGGTCGACGTAGCCGTTGATGAGGAGGGAGGAGGCGAGGACCGGGTTGGGTTCGCCGCCTCGCAGCACGATCCCGTACTCGGTCTCGATGCCGCAGACCTTGGGGAGAGCCATTGGCGCCAGCGTACCCGCCGCCCCGGAAGGCAGAACTACAAGTACTGCCCGGTGGTGACCCGCTCGATGGAGCGTCCGCCGTGGGCCTCCTTGCCCTCGGCGATGAGCGTGCGGACGTAGGTGATCCGCTCGCCCTTCTTGCCCGAGATCTTCGCCCAATCGTCCGGGTTGGTCGTGTTGGGCAGG
>DATLFW010000016.1:0-2690 GCA_035540775.1 Acidimicrobiia bacterium | reverse complement strand
GGTTGAGGACGTCGGCTCGATCCTTGGCCCAGAGAAGGCCGTCGATGACGTCGGAGTAGGTGCCGGCGCCGGCGGCGTTGAGGACCTTGACGGGAAGGACCTTCGCCCGGGGGGCGACGCCCGCCACGCCGGTGCCGTTGTCGGTCGACTGGGCGATCGTCCCCGCGATGTGGGTGCCGTGGCCGTTGTCGTCGTGGGCGTCGCTGTCGTCGTTGACGAAGTCACGGCCGTCGAGGATGCGGCTGGCGTCGAGGTCGCTGCCACCCTCGGCGACGCCGGTGTCGATCACGGCGACCACCACGCCGCGGCCGTCGGCACTGCCCCACGCGTTCTCGACGTTGGCGGTGCCCTTGTTCGAGCTCGACGCGTCGTGGAGGTGCCACTGGTGGGCGTAGAGGGGGTCGTCGACGGCGGCGGCGGCCTGGACGGTGGCGTTGACCTCGACGTAGGCGACGTCGGGACGCTGCGTGTATTCGGCGATGGCGTCGTCGACGCCGTCCCCGCCCTCGACCTCGACGACGTCGAGGTTCAGCTCGTCGATGCGGTCGACGGCGGCGGCGTCCGCTTCGGCGTGGGCGGCGTCACGGTGGGCGCCTGGCTCGAAGACGACGATGAGTTCGACCGGGTCTGCGGGCGCGGCGGCAGCGGACACGGCCGGTGGCGCCCCGACGAGGGCGACGGCCGCGGCAACTGCCGCCATTCCGATACGAACCCGCACGGGTCACGTATCGGGCCCCCACCCGGCCCGGTTGAGTCCGTCCTCGTTCTTGGCCGTTTGTGCAGGGCTATGGCCTGCTCTCAAGGCCAAGAACGCAGTGACCGGGGCCGCGCGGATCGGGGGTGGCGGTTCGGCGACCGAAGGAGGCGCCGCCGCCGAGGCGGCGGGAAGACGCTGAGATCAGGCGTCGAACCGCCACCCCCGACCCGAGAACGGCGCGACCGACGGCGAACTTGGCCCCTGGACCCGCTCATATCCCTGCACAAAGGGCCAAGAACGGGGTCAGGCGCGGGATTCGTAGAAGGTGCGGTACGCGTCGACCAGGCGGGGCCAGGAGTAGTGCTCCTCCACATACGCCTTTCCGCACTGCGCCATGCGCGCCGCCACCGCCTCGTCGCCGAGGAGCCGGTCGAGCGCCGCCTCGAATGACGCGTACCCCTCGAACCACACACCCCCGCCCGAGCGGGCGGCGTGCCCCCGGGTCACGGCACAGCGCCCGTTCACGAGCGCCGGCAGCCCCGCCCACCACGCCTCCATGAGGACGAGGGAGAACGACTCGTACGGCGACGGCGACACGAAGGCCCGGGCGTGCGCCAGCAGCGCCCATTTCGTCGCCTCGTCGACCGCTCCGGTCAACACCACGTCGTCATGCGTGTAGCGCTCCGCCTGGGTGACGGGGCCGACGAGGACCAGCTTCAACGGCCCGGGACGGCGGCGCTTGTACTCCTCGAAGAAGCGCGCCAGCATCCGCGACCCCTTGCCTTCCTCGACGCGGCCGAGGGACACGACGTACGGCGTGTCGCCCAGATCGTCGGGAAGGGCGGCAGCGCCAGGCAACGCGGCCGGCGTCTCGATCCCGAGCCCGAGGATGGCGTGCGGGCGGTGGGCCACCTCGAAGCGCCGCTCCACCAGCGTGCGCTCCTCCGGCGTGTAGTAGACGAACGACGCCGCAGCACCGAACAACTCCCGGTAGACGGCGAGGTGGAGCAGCGGCTCGTCGTGGGCGGCGGCGGCGAGCACCGACCGGGCGGCCACGCGCGGCAGCCCCTGCACCGCCGGTGCGAAGAGGTACGGCGTGAACGTGACCACGTCGGCGTCGCTCCCCGCGATGGCGTCGACGAGGTCGGCCGACGTCGGTCCCTGCATCGCGACCCACCGGCGAGCCTCGTCCATGCTCGCCGAACGCGGGTAGTGGATCACCCGAGCGGCGAACGCCGGGTCGTCGTCGAAGCGCACGCCGCTGCAGGTGAACCGGTGCACCTCCACACCGTTCAGCGTCTCGGTCCCCTCGGGCAGCGTGTTCGCCCACGTGAAATGGTCGACGGCCCGGCTGGTGAAGACCTCGACCTCCCACCCGGGAAGCGCAGCGAGGCGCTCCGCCACCATCCGGGCGGCCGTCTCGGCGCCGCCGCGCACGTCGGGGGACCACCGCGGCACGACCCACGCCGCCTTCACGGCCGGTCCCCGTCGACCCACGCCCGGATCCCGGCCTCGAAGGCCGCCGTGGTCCGGTCCAGTGAGAACGCGGCGAGCCGAGCCCGCCCGGCGGTCGTCAACCGGTCGCGAAGGGCGTCGTCTCGCATCACCCGGTCGACGGCGGCAGCGACGACGGGGGGCGTCTTGTCGCCGAGCACCAAGCCACCGTCTCCCATCGTTCCCGGCACCGCCGCCGCAGCGAAGGCCACCACCGGCAGGTCGTGGTGCATCGCCTCGAGAAGCGGGATGCAGAACCCCTCGTGCTCCGACAGGCAGACGAAGACGTCGGCCGCCGCGTAGTGCGCCGCCAGCGCCGCATGGCTCACGCTCCCCGCGAACTGCACGGCGTCGCCCAGGCCCAGCCGGGTCGCCAGTTCGTGGAGGGCACGCAGGTATCGGGGGACCGCGCCGCCCCCGACGAAGTGGAGACGCGCCGACGGGTCGTACAGCCGCCGGTAGGCGGCAAAGGCGAGCATGACGTCGTGCTGCGCCTTGT
>DATLFW010000015.1:0-14883 GCA_035540775.1 Acidimicrobiia bacterium | reverse complement strand
CTACTTGTTGATCTTGGTGACGCGGCCGGCGCCGACGGTGCGGCCACCCTCACGGATGGCGAACCGCAGACCCTCGACCATGGCGATCGGCTTCTCCAACACCACCGACATCTCGGTGTTGTCGCCCGGCATCACCATCTCGGTGCCCTCCGGCAGCGTCACCGACCCCGTCACGTCCGTCGTCCGGAAATAGAACTGCGGCTGATACCCAGCGAAGAACGGGGTGTGCCGCCCGCCCTCCTCCTTCGTCAACACGTACACCTGCGCCTCGAAATCGGTGTGCGGCGTGATCGACCCCGGCTTGGCCAGCACCTGACCACGCTCGACGTCCTCCTTGCCGATCCCCCGCAACAGAATCCCCGCGTTGTCGCCCGCCCGACCCTCGTCGAGCTCCTTGCGGAACATCTCGATGCCGGTCACCACCGACTTCTTCGTGTCACGAAGACCGACGATCTCGATCTCCTCCGACACCTTCACCACACCAGCCTCGACCCGGCCCGTCACCACCGTCCCCCGACCCGTGATCGAGAACACATCCTCGATCGGCATCAAAAACGGCTTGTCGACATCCCGCTCCGGCTCCGGCACATACGCGTCGACCTGGCTCATCAACTCGACGATCTGATCCGCCGCCGCCGAATCGCCCTCCAGCGCCTTCAACGCCGACACGTGCACCACCGGAATGTCGTCACCCGGGAACTCGTACTCGCTGAGCAGCTCCCGCACCTCCAACTCCACCAGCTCGAGGATCTCCGGGTCGTCGACCATGTCGACCTTGTTCAACGCCACCACGATCGCCGGCACACCCACCTGACGCGCCAACAACACATGCTCCCGGGTCTGGGGCATCGGACCGTCCGTCGCCGCCACCACCAGAATCGCGCCATCCATCTGCGCCGCACCCGTGATCATGTTCTTGATGTAGTCCGCGTGCCCCGGGCAATCCACATGCGCGTAATGCCGAGACTCCGTCTCGTACTCCACATGCGCGATCGAAATCGTGATCCCCCGCTGACGCTCCTCCGGCGCCTTGTCGATCTGATCGAACGGCGTGAAATTCACATCCGGATTCCGATCCGCCAACACCTTCGTGATCGCCGCCGTCAACGTCGTCTTCCCATGATCGATATGACCAATCGTCCCGATGTTGAGATGCGGCTTCGTCCGCTCGAACTTCTCCTTGCCCATGTCTGTCCTCCGTCCGACATCTCGTCGGGTGTTCGACGGGCCCCGCCCCTCGGTGGGCGCCGGCCGTTGGTCATCTCGTCTCGGTTGCGGCTCCGGGTGACCGGCACGAGGCCGTGCGAGCCCCCGGGTTCTTCACTCGGTGTTCCGGGCGGTGGCCCGGCGGACTACTCGCCCCTTGCCTTGGCCACCAACTCCTCGGCGATCGAGGTCGGCACGGCCTGGTAGGAGTCGAACTGCATGCTGTACGTCGCGCGCCCCTGGGTGCGCGACCGAAGGTCGGTAGCATAACCGAACATCTCTGCGAGCGGCACATGAGCCTTGACGACTTGGGCGTTGGCCCGCTGCTCCATGCCGAGCACCTTGCCGCGCCGCCCGTTGAGGTCACCGATCACGTCGCCCATGTACTCCTCGGGCATGACGACCTCGACCGACATGACTGGCTCGAGCAGGACCGGCTTCGCCGCCCGGACCGCTTCCTTCAGGGCGATCGAACCGGCGATCTTGAACGCCATCTCCGAGGAGTCGACCTCGTGGTACGACCCCTCGACGAGGATGGCCCGCACGTCGACCACCGGGTAGCCGGCGAGGACGCCGCCCTCCATCGCCTCCTGGATGCCGGCGTCGACCGCCGGGATGTACTCCCGGGGGATCACGCCGCCGACGATCTTGTCGACGAACTCGTAGCCGCCCCCGGGCCCGGTCGGCTCGAGGTCGATCTTCACGTGGCCGTACTGGCCTCGACCACCCGTCTGGCGGACGTAACGACCCTCGATGCTCTGCACGGGGTTGGTGATCGTCTCGCGGTAGGCGACCTGCGGGCGACCGACGTTGGCCTCAACGTTGAACTCCCGCATCATGCGGTCGACGAGCACCTCGAGGTGCAGCTCGCCCATGCCGCCGATGATCGTCTGGGCCGTCTCCTCGTCGGTGCGGACCTGGAACGTCGGGTCCTCCTCGGAGAGCGCCTGAAGCGCCTTGCCCAGCTTGTCCTGGTCGGCCTTCGTCTTGGGCTCGATGGCGACCGAGATCACCGGCTCGGGGAACTCCATCGTCTCGAGCACGATCGGGGCGCTGGGGTCGCACAGCGTGTCGCCGGTCGTGACGTCCTTGAAGCCGATCCCGGCGACGATGTCGCCGGCGAAGATGGCGTCCTTGTCTTCCCGGTGGTTGGCGTGCATCTGGAGGATGCGCCCGATCCGCTCCTTCTTGCCCTTGGTGGCGTTGAGGATGCTGTCGCCCTGCTGTGCGGTGCCCGAGTAGACGCGGAAGTAGGTGAGCTTGCCGACGTACGGGTCGCTCATGATCTTGAAGGCGAGGGCACAGAACGGCGCGTCGTCGTCCGGCGTGCGGGTGAGCTCTTCCTCGCTCTTGGGGTCGACGCCCCGGATGGCCGCGACTTCGATCGGGCTGGGGAGGTAGTCGACGACCGCATCGAGCAGGGGCTGGACACCTTTGTTCTTGAACGCCGAACCGCACATCACCGGAACGACCTCGTTGCCGATGGTGGCGGCGCGAAGAGCCTTCTTGAGGTCGGCGGCCGTGATCTCTTCCTCGCCTACGAACTTCTCGAGGATGTCCTCGTCGTGGTGGCTGAGTTCGTCGACCAGCTTCTCGTGGTACTCCTCGGCCATCGCTTGGAGGTCAGCGGGGATCTCGGTCGTCTCCCACTCCTTGCCCTCGTCGTCGTGCCAGACGAGCGCCTTCATCTCGACGACGTCGACGACACCCGTGAAGCCGCCCTCGGCCCCGATCGGGATCTGGATGACGACCGGCGAGGCACCGAGGCGATCGATGATCGACTGGACGGCGGCGAAGAAGTCGGCGCCGATCCGGTCCATCTTGTTGATGAAGCAGATGCGGGGGACGCCGTACTTGTCGCCCTGCCGCCAGACCGTCTCGGTCTGGGGCTCGACGCCGGCCACGGCGTCGAAGACGGCGACGGCTCCGTCGAGCACCCGCAGCGACCGCTCGACCTCGACGGTGAAGTCGACGTGGCCAGGCGTGTCGATGATGTTGATCCACGTGTCCTTCCACTTGCACGTGGTGGCGGCCGACGTGATGGTGATGCCCCGCTCCTGCTCCTGGGCCATCCAGTCCATGACGGCGGCGCCCTCGTGGACCTCGCCGATCTTGTAGGTGCGGCCGGTGTAGTAGAGGATCCGCTCGGTGGTCGTGGTCTTCCCCGCGTCGATGTGCGCCATGATCCCGATGTTGCGCGTGCGCGCGAGGGGGTACTCCCGGATCGGGGCGCCGCCACCCTTCTTCGCCGTTGCGGTCTGAGACATTCGTCGTCCTCTACTCCTGCCGGCCCTCGCCGGCTCCTCCGGGGAACGGGGTCACCCCCGCCCTCGGCTCCTTGTGGCCCACGCGAAAGGGCCGGGCGCACGGCCCGGCCCACGGTCGAACACGCTGCTGCGTGCCCCTACCCGTGGGCTCCCGCCTTCTGCTCGGTTGTGGTCAGGGGTGCGGTCAAGCCGGCTCCCGGTTTCCTACCGATGGACACGGTCAGGTTAGCGACGCAAGGTCGCCCATCCTCACGAACGCGCCATCACCACCTGTAGTGGGCGAACGCCTTGTTCGCCTCGGCCATCTTGTGCATGTCTTCCCGGCGCTTCACGGACGCGCCGGTGGAGTTGGCGGCGTCGAGCAATTCGTTGGCGAGCCGCTCCGACATCGTCTTCTCACGCCGGTCGCGTGAGTAGCCGACGATCCAACGGACGGCGAGGGTCGTCGCCCGGCGGGGACGCACCTCCACCGGCACCTGGTAGGTGGCGCCACCGACACGGCGGCTCTTCACCTCGAGCTGCGGCCTCACGTTGTCGACGGCACGCTTCAGCACCGTGAGCGGTTCCTGGCCCGAGCGCTCCCCGGCGGCCGTGAGCGCGTCGTAGACGATCTGCTCGGCGAGGGAGCGCTTGCCCCGCTGCAGCACCTTGTTCACGACCTGGGTGACGAGGGTCGAGCGGTAGACGGGGTCGGGCTGCAGTTCGCGGCGGCGGGCGGGTCCACGGCGGGGCATCTCAGCCCTCCTTCTTGGCGCCGTAACGGCTGCGGGCTTGACGGCGACCCGACACGCCGGAGGCGTCGAGGGTGCCACGAATGATCTTGTAGCGAACGCCGGGGAGGTCCTTAACACGTCCGCCACGCACCATGACGATCGAGTGCTCCTGGAGGTTGTGGCCCTCGCCGGGGATGTAGGCGGTGATCTCGATACCGGAGGTCAGCCGCACACGGGCGACCTTCCGCAGCGCGGAGTTCGGCTTCTTCGGTGTCGTGGTGAAGACGCGGGTGCAGACGCCGCGACGCTGCGGCGAGCCCTGGAGGGCTGCGGTCTTCGTCTTCTTGGTCTTGCTCTGCCGGCCCTTTCGGACCAGCTGCTGAATCGTGGGCACAGCGCTCCTCGCGGTGAAGTTCTCGAGCGTGCGGCGGGCAACGCGGAACGGCCCTCCGACCGGACCGGCCGGTAGGGCCCGAACGCAACGCACAAGCATACGGACGGGCGAGTGCCGAATCAAACCTGGGATCCGCCCGTCTGGTCGTTTTGGCTGTTGTCGGGCGCCCTGGCGCCCGACAACAGCCAAAAGAACGTGCGGTCCCCGATTGCGGGTGGCTGACCCTAGGATGCCGCCATGGGACGGGGCGGATCAGATCAACTGCGCGCCGCGGTGCGCGAGCACCTCGACGAGCTGTACGACTTCGCCCTCACCGTCACCTGGGACCCGGAGGCCGCCTCCGACGCCGTCACGGCCGGGGTGACAGCCATCGGCGAACGGGAGCCCGACCGAGCGGTCCTCCTCGGCACCGTCCGCTCCGAAGCGCTCACGCGGGCCCGGCCGGCCGAACCTGTGCGCGTCGATCCCGCGGCCGAACCGCCCCCGATCGATCCGGAGCCAGCCGAACTCGAGGCGCTCGCCCTCGGCGTTCTGCACGGCCTCGACCCTCGCGCCCGGGCGGTCCTCGACCTCGCCGTGCGGCGCAACCTCGAGCCGCACGACCTCGCCGCAGCCCTCGACGTGCCGGCAGAGCGGATCCCCCAGGTCGTCGACGACGCCCGCGGCCGCGCCGATCGGCTCCTCGGCCACTACGTGCACGCCCGCGTCTGCACCCGCACGTGCACGGCCCTCGCGAGCGCCATCGACGGCGCCCCCGCCGGCCTCCAGCCTCTCGCCGACCGGGTCGAGGCACACCTCCCCACCTGCGAGGCGTGCGCCGAGTGGCGGGCCGAGTTGGCCCAGCCGACGGAATGGCTGCGTGTCATTCCCGACCGTCCCGCCCCGTCGTCGCTCAACGACGTTCTCCTCGCCAAGCGCGGCCTGCTCGCCGAGATGGCTGCCGGTGACGACGACGGGCGCCGACCGTGGTGGCGCCGGGCGCTCGTGCCCGTCGTGCTCGTGCTGGTGGTGGCCGGAGCGGCCGTGGTCGCCTTCCTCGTCGTGCAGGACGACTCGGGCGGATCGGACGACGCAACTCCGATCACCGCGCTCACCGCCTCTTCCGACGCCGTCGTCCCCGACGACGACGACTCCGTCTCGGTGACCGTTCGCAACACCGGGCCGGAGACCGTGGCGTGGACCGCAGCCACCGACGTCGAGTGGGTCACGGTGACGCCGGCCCGCGGTCGGCTCGACGAGGGCGACGAGACGCAGGTGACCGTCACGATCGACCGCATGGCCGCGCCTGAGGGAGAGATCGTGACCGCCGTTCGCTTCGAGGCCGGCGACTCGCTGGCCGAGACCAACGTCACCGCACGCGTGGCTCGCGCCCCGGTCGTCAGCGACTTGGGTCAGGCGCCGACGGAGATCTCCGCCACACCCTGCGAGGGCGGCACGACCGCCGCCACCGTGGCCGCCACCGTCACCGACGGTTCGGGGTTGCGCTCGGTGTCGGTCCGCTGGACAGCACCCGACGGCACCGACGGCCGCACCGATCTGACCGCCGACGGCGACCGCTGGTCGGGGTCCCTCGGGCCGTTCGAAACCGCTGGCGAGGTGAGATGGCGCATCGTCGCCGTCGACACGGGCGGGGAGCGAACGGCCTCCGACCGCCAGACGCTCACCGTCCTCGAGGAGTGTGTCCTCCCCGACGACCAGTCCTGAACGCTTCCAGACGCGTCTTGGGGGACTTCCCCGTGCAGTGCACGGACAAGTCCCCCAGGACGGGAATGCGTTGGAAGGGCGGCGGCTACTCGGTGCCGGTCTCGCCCAGGTCGGAACCGTCGCCCGAGGCCGAAGCCTGGCCGTCGCCGCCGTCGACCGACGCCAGCGCCGGCTCGGCGCCCGACTGCTGGCCGATGGAGCGGAGCCACTCGGCGAGGTCCTCCTCGGACTCCGCCTCCGTCTGGAACGGCAGCGGCTCGGCGTCGGGAGCGTGGACCTTGATCTCGTTGTACCGGGGCATGCCGGTACCGGCCGGGATCAGCTTGCCGATGATGACGTTCTCCTTCAGCCCGAGCAGACCGTCGCTGCGGCCCTCGATCGCCGCCTCGGTGAGGACACGCGTCGTCTCCTGGAAGGAGGCGGCGGCGAGCCACGAGTCGGTGGCGAGGCTGGCCTTGGTGATCCCCATCAGCTCGGGACGACCCTCGGCCGGCTGACCACCTTCCTCGAGGAGGCGGCGGTTGGTCTCGGCGTACACGCGGGCGTCGACCTTCTCCCCGGGGAGGAAGGGCGAGTCGCCCGGCTCCGAGACGGCGACCCGGCGCAGCATCTGGCGGACGATGACCTCGATGTGCTTGTCGTGGATCGACACGCCCTGCTCCCGGTACACCTTCTGGACCTCGTCCGTCAGGTACCGCTGGCACTCCCGGATGCCTTGGATCTCGAGGATCTCCTTCGGGTCGAGCGGCGACTTCTCGTCACCCACGAGGCGGTCGCCGGCGGCCACCTCGTCGCCGTCGCGCACGGCGAGCGGCGAGTGGCGGGACACGACGTACTCCTCCTCGTCGCCACCGTCGCCGACGACGGTGATGACGATCTCTTCCTTCTCGTTCTCCTCGATCCGCACGACACCCGAGATGCGCGACGGGATCGCCTTGCCCTTCGGGGTACGGGCCTCGAACAGCTCCACGACACGCGGGAGGCCGTGCGTGATGTCCTCACCGGCCACACCACCGGTGTGGAACGTCCGCATCGTCAGCTGCGTGCCCGGCTCGCCGATCGACTGGGCAGCGATGATTCCGACCGCCTCGCCGAGCTCGACGGGCTCGCCACTTGCCAGCGACCAGCCGTAGCACTTACCGCAGACGCCGTAGACCGTCTCGCACGTCAGCACCGAGCGGACGCGGACCCGGTCGACCTTCTCGTCGGCGGCGAGCGCCTCCATTTCGATCTGGCCCACGAACGCACCGGCGTCGAAGGACCCGGCCTTCTCGGCGAGCGAGCGACCGAGCAGCTTCGTCTCCAGGACCCGCATGTGGTCGGGATCGCTGGTCACGTTCTCGATCCAGATGCCGCGCGTGGTGCCGCAGTCCTCGTCGCGCACGATGAGTTCCTGCGCCACGTCGACGAGGCGCCGCGTCAGGTAGCCGGAGTCGGCGGTACGCAGGGCGGTGTCGGCGAGACCCTTTCTCGCACCGTGCGTCGAGATGAAGTACTCGAGCACCGACAGGCCTTCGCGGAAGTTCGACTTGATGGGCCGCGGGATGATCTCACCACGCGGGTTGGCCACCAGGCCTCGCATACCGGCGATCTGGCGGACCTGCATGATGTTTCCTCGGGCCCCCGAGCCCACCATCATGTCGATCGGGTTGAAGACCTCGGCACGGAGGGAGTCCTCCATCGCCCGGCGCACCTCGTCGGTGGCCTCGGTCCAGATCTCGATCTCCTTCTGGCGGCGCTCCAGGTCGGTGATGACGCCCTGGGCGTGCTGCTTCTCGACCTTCTCGGCCTCCCGCTCGTACTTGTCGAGAATCTCCGCCTTGCCGGACGGGGTCTTCACGTCGTCGATCGAGATCGTGAGCCCGGCCTTGGTGGCATAACGGAATCCGAGCGACTTCAGGTTGTCGAGGCTCTGCGCCACGGTGGCCTGGTCGTACTGGTCGACGAGCTCCCCGACGACCACCGAGATGTCGCGCTTCTTCACCGGCTCGTTCACGAACGGGAAGTCGTCCGGCAGCGCCTCGTTGAAGAGGAGGCGGCCGATGGTGGTCTCGACGAGGACGGTCCCCCGCTCCTCGTCGCGACGCAGCACGATCGAGTCGGGCGCCGACTTCTCGTCGCGTTCGGGGAACTGGTCGGCCGGGAACTTGCCTCCGCCCATGCGAACCCGAATGAGCTGGTGCAACCCGACCGCCGGCATGCCGTCGGAACGCCGGTCGGTCGCAAGCAACGCCTCCGCTACCGACGAGAAGGCCGGGATGCGGCCGTTGGCGCTGTCGGTGTCGACGCGCTCGGTCAGGTAGTAGGCCCCGATGACCATGTCCTGGCTCGGCACCGCGATCGGGCGACCGTGGGCGGGGCTCAGCACGTTGTGGGCCGAGAGCATCAGCACTCGCGCCTCGGCCTGCGCCTCCGCCGAGAGGGGGAGGTGGACGGCCATCTGGTCACCGTCGAAGTCGGCGTTGAACGCCGCGCACACGAGGGGGTGGATCTGGATCGCCTTGCCCTCGATGAGGATGGGCTCGAAGGCCTGGATACCGAGGCGGTGAAGCGTTGGGGCGCGGTTCAGGAACACCGGGTGCTCCTTGATGACCTCCTCGAGCACGTCCCACACCTGCGGGCGCGCCCGCTCCACCATCCGCTTCGCCGACTTGATGTTCTGCGCGTACTCGAGGTCGACGAGCCGCTTCATCACGAACGGCTTGAACAGCTCGAGCGCCATCTGCTTCGGCAGGCCGCACTGGTGCATCTTGAGCCCCGGGCCGACGACGATGACCGAACGGCCGGAGTAGTCGACGCGCTTGCCGAGCAGGTTCTGGCGGAACCGACCCTGCTTGCCCTTCAGCATGTCGGACAGTGACTTGAGCGCCCGGTTGCCGGGGCCGGTGACCGGACGGCCGCGACGGCCGTTGTCGAACAGGGCGTCGACGGCCTCCTGCAGCATCCGCTTCTCGTTGTTGACGATGATCTCGGGAGCCCCGAGGTCGAGCAGGCGCTTCAGGCGGTTGTTCCGGTTGATGACCCGCCGGTACAGGTCGTTCAGGTCGGAGGTGGCGAAGCGGCCACCGTCGAGCTGCACCATCGGGCGCAGTTCGGGCGGGAGCACGGGAATGGCGTCGAGGACCATCCCCATCGGGTCGTTGGCCGCCTGGCCGTTGTCGTTCTTGCGGTTGAACGCCGAGACGACCTTGAGGCGCTTGATGGCCTTGGCCTTGCGCTGCCCCTTGGCGGTGGCGATGACCTCGCGGAGCGACTCCTCCTCGGCGTCGAGGTCGACGTTGGCGATGAGGGTCTTCACCGCTTCCGCCCCCATACCGCCGTCGAAGTACTCGCCGTAACGGTCCTGGAGGTCGCGCCACACACGCTCGTCCTCGACGAGCTGCTTCGGTGACAGGCTGCGGAAGGTGTCGAGCACATTCTTCAGGTGCTCGATCTCGAGGTCTGCCCGCTCGCGGAGCTCCTCGATCTCCTTGTCGGTGCCCTTGCGGAGCTTGTTGAGCTCGGAGTCCTTCGACCCCTTCTCCTCGCCCTCGGCGACCGCCGTCTCCAGCTCCTGGAGCCGCTTCTCGATCTCTCCGTCGCGCTCGGCCTGGATCTCCTCGATCTCCGACTGCATGTCGCGCTCGAGCTCGGGAAGGGCCTGGTGGCGGGCGTCGTCGTCGATCCAGGTGACGGCGTGAGCGGCGAAGTAGATGACCTTCTCGAGGCTCTTCGGCGCCATGTCGAGCAGGTAGCCGAGGCGCGAGGGGACGCCCTTCAGGTACCAGATGTGGGCGACGGGGGCCGCCAGCTCGATGTGGCCCATCCGGTCGCGCCGGACCTTCGAGCGGGTGACCTCGACGCCACACCGCTCACAGATGATGCCCTTGAACCGGACGCGCTTGTACTTGCCGCAGTAGCACTCCCAGTCCTTGGTGGGCCCGAAGATCTTCTCGCAGAAAAGCCCGTCCTTCTCGGGCTTCAGCGTGCGGTAGTTGATCGTCTCGGGCTTCTTCACCTCACCGTTGCTCCACATGCGGATCTGATCCGCGGTGGCGAGGCCGATCTGCAGAGAACTGAAGTCGTTGACGTCGAGCACTCGTTACTCCCTCGTGGCTCGTGAGTCGTTCCCGTGAAGCGTCGTGTTGTCGGTCTAGAGCGTGCTCGGTTCCCGCCGGCGCTCGTCCTCCTCCTCGGACCCGCGTTCGGGCCGGGAGAGGTCGATGCCGAGTTCCTCCTGCGTCCGGTAGACGTCCTCGTCGAGCTCGCGCATCTCGATCTGCTCGCCCGCCTCGGACAGCACCTCGACGTTGAGGCACAGGGCCTGCATCTCCTTCATGAGCACCTTGAAGCTCTCGGGGATGCCCGGCTCGGGGATGTTCTCGCCCTTGACGATCGCCTCGTAGACCTTGACCCGGCCGAGGACGTCGTCGGACTTGATCGTGAGCAGCTCCTGGAGGGCGTAGGCGGCGCCGTACGCCTCGAGGGCCCACACCTCCATCTCCCCGAACCGCTGACCGCCGAACTGCGCCTTCCCGCCCAGCGGCTGCTGGGTGATCATCGAGTACGGGCCCGTCGAACGAGCGTGGATCTTGTCGTCGACGAGGTGGGCCAGCTTCAGGATGTACATGTAGCCAACGGTCACCGGCTGGTCGAAGGCCTCCCCGGTACGGCCGTCGTAGAGGAGGGCCTTGCCGGAGTCGTCGACCACCCGCTCGCCGTGGGCGCCGTCGGGGTGCAGGTCGGTGAAGATCTGCTTGATCGTCGGCTTGCGCCCCTTCGGGTCTTCCTCGTCCCAGTGGGCGCCGTCGAACACCGGGCTGGCGATCCACACCGCAGGCTCGGCGGACGGCGACGTCGCCCGGCCGGAGTCGGGACGGGTCGGCTGACCCTCCCACCCGTGGCGGGCGGCGTAGCCGAGGTGCGCCTCGAGGACCTGCCCGACGTTCATCCGGGAGGGGACGCCGAGCGGGTTGAGGATGATGTCGACGGGGGTGCCGTCGGCCATGTGCGGCATGTCCTCGACGGGCAGGATCCGCGAGATCACGCCCTTGTTGCCGTGACGGCCGGCGAGCTTGTCGCCCTCGCTGATCTTGCGCTTCTGGGCGACGTACACCCGCACCAGCTGGTTGACGCCGGGCGAGAGCTCGTGGCCCTCCTCCCGCGAGAACACCTTCACGCCGATGACCGTGCCGGTCTCGCCGTGGGGCACCTTGAGCGAGGTGTCGCGGACCTCACGCGCCTTCTCGCCGAAGATGGCCCGCAGCAGTCGCTCCTCGGGCGTCAGCTCGGTTTCGCCCTTGGGGGTGACCTTGCCGACGAGCACGTCGCCGGGGCCCACCTCGGCACCCACGCGGATGATGCCCCGCTCGTCGAGGTCCTTCAGGATCTCCTCGGAGAGGTTGGGGATGTCACGCGTGATCTCCTCGGCGCCCAGCTTGGTGTCACGGGCGTCGATCTCGTGCTCCTGGATGTGGATCGACGTGAGCACGTCGTCGCGCACCAGGCGCTCGGAGAGGATGATGGCGTCCTCGAAGTTGTGCCCCTCCCACGACATGAGGGCCACCAGCAGGTTCTTGCCGAGGGCGATCTCGCCGTGGTCGGTGGACGGGCCGTCGGCCAGGACGTCGCCCCGCTTCACCTTCTGGCCCTCGTCGACGACGGGGCGCTGGTTGATCGAGGTGTCCTGGTTGGAGCGGGCGAACTTGAACAGCCGGTAGGTCTTCTTCTTGAGGTCGCCGTCCTCGTAGTCGACGACGATGCGGTCGCCCGTCACCTCGACGACGGTGCCCTTGCCCTCGGCGAGGACGAGGTCGCCGGCGTCCCGCGCCGCCCGACCCTCCACACCGGTTCCGATGTAGGGAGCCTCCGGCCGCACCAGCGGCACAGCCTGGCGCTGCATGTTGGACCCCATGAGAGCCCGGTTGGCGTCGTCGTGCTCCAGGAACGGGATGAGCGACGTGGCGACCGAGACGATCTGCTTCGGCGACACGTCCATGTAGTCGACCCGGTCGGGAGCGACGAAGGCCACCTCACCCTTTCGGGCCCGCACCAGCACGCGGTCGTTGGCGAACCGGCCGTTGTCGGCCAGCTCGGCGTTGGCCTGCGCGATGACGTAGCGGTCCTCGTCGTCGGCCGTCAGCCAGTCGATCTGGTCGGTGACACGACCGTTGTCGACCTTGCGGTAGGGCGTCTCGATGAAGCCGAAGCGGTTGACGCGGGCATACGTCGAGAGCGAGCCCATGAGGCCGATGTTCGGGCCTTCCGGCGTCTCGATCGGGCACATGCGGCCGTAGTGGCTCGGGTGCACGTCGCGGACCTCGAACCCGGCCCGCTCACGCGACAGACCGCCCGGCCCGAGGGCCGAGAGCCGCCGCCGGTGGGTCAGGCCGGAGAGCGGGTTCGTCTGGTCCATGAACTGGCTGAGCTGGCTGGAGCCGAAGAACTCCTTGATCGCCGCGACCACGGGGCGGATGTTGATGAGCGTCTGGGGCGTGATCGCCTCGACGTCCTGGGTCGTCATCCGCTCGCGGACGACCCGCTCCATCCGGGACAGACCGATGCGGACCTGGTTCTGGATGAGTTCGCCGACCGACCGGATCCGGCGGTTGCCGAAGTGGTCGATGTCGTCGTCCCAGTAGTCGGCCTCGCCGTAGTGGAGCTTCACCAGGTAGGAGATGGTCGAGAGGACGTCGGCGCGGGTGAGGGTGAACTCGTCGGCCTTGGGCGTCTTCTCGCCGTGGCTCGACAGGACGTCGGCCAGCGCCTCGTACTCGGCACCCAGCTTCTTGCCGACCTTGTAGCGGCCGACCTTGGCCAGGTCGTAACGCTTGGGCTTGAAGAACAGGCTCTCCAGCAGGCCGCGGGCGGCTTCGGCCGTCGGCGGCTCGCCGGGGCGGAGCTTGCGGTAGATCTCGATGAAGGCGTCCTCGACGGTGGCCGTGGTGTCCTTCTCGATGGTGTTGAGCATGGTCTCGTACGGCTCGCCCTTGTCGTTCGTGATGAGGGCGGCGAGCTCCTCGGCCGTCTCGCCGAAGTCGAGGGCCTTGAGGAGCACCGTGACCGGGAGCTTGCGCTTGCGGTCGATCCGGACGACGACCATGTCCTTCTTGTCGACCTCGAACTCGAGCCAGGCGCCGCGAGCCGGGATGACCTTGGCGTCGTAGATGTCGCGCTCGGGGTTGGTGCGGTCGGGGTTGACGCCGAAGTAGACGCCGGGCGAGCGGACGAGCTGGGACACGACGACACGCTCGGTGCCGTTGATGATGAAGGTGCCCTTGTCGGTCATCATGGGGAACTCGCCCATGAAGACCGTCTGCTCCTTGATCTCACCGGTCTGGCGGTTCATGAAGCGGGCGGTGACGAAGAGCGGACGGGAGTAGGTGAGATCCTTCTCCCTGCACTCCTCGATCGAGTACTTCGGCGGCTCGAAGACGTGGTCGTCGAGCTCGAGCTCGAGGTTCTCGCTGAAGTCGCGGATCGGCGACAGCTCACGCAGGACCTCGGCGACTCCGTCCTGGAGGAACCAGTCGAACGACTCTCGCTGGACGGCGATCAGATCGGGCAGGGGGGCAACCTCGTCGAGGACGCCGAACGAAAAGCGCTCGCGGGACGCGATACGGGCCACAGGCCTCACTCCTTGCAGGAAGCGCGCGCGGACAAAAAGGACTAGCGGGGGTCAGCGAGGGACGGCGAAAAAGGTGGGCACGGCGACTGGCCAGCATAGCGGGTCGCCACGCTGGCCTTCAACACCACGCCGTCACGGCTCGTGGACGTCACGGAGTGACCGGTTCGTGCACGCTCGTGTCTGCGCACGTCGCCGGCAGGATACGACGCCGGCTGAGCGAGGGTCAAGGATTCTCCGCCACGGTTTCGAGCCGCCCCCACCCCGACTTCTGGGTGCACTTTTCGCTGCGATACCGCGGAGTGTGCACCCAGAAGCAGGAGTGGGTCGTCCCTGGCGAGGCCCCGCTACTTGAGCTCGACGGAGGCGCCGGCGCCTTCGAGCTGCGCCTTCGCCTTCTCGGCGTCCTCCTTGGACACCTTCTCGAGCACCGGCTTCGGCGCCGAGTCGACGAGCTCCTTGGCCTCCTTCAGCCCGAGGCTCGTGAGGGCCCGGACCTCCTTGATGACCTGGATCTTCTTGTCGCCAGCGGAGGCGAGGACGACGTCGAACTCGTCCTGCTCCTCAGCGGCACCGGCGCCATCGCCACCGGCCGCCGGGGCCGCGACGGCGGCCATCGCGACCGGGGCGGCCGCCTCCACGTCGAACTCCTCCTCGAAGGCCTTGAGGAAGTCGTTCAGCTCGAGGACCGTCATCTCCTTGAAGACGTCCAGGAGCTCTGCGGTGCTCATCTTCGCCATGTCGTTGCTCTCCTCGTGTGTATCGAGATCTTGGTCGTGGGCTTGTGGGTGTTCCTCGTGGCGGAGGGGGCCTCGGGGAGGGTCCCCGCCTCCTCCGAACCCCAGTGCGTCGGCGGCGGCCTCCCCAGGGGCCCCTCCGACGGCGTCGCTACTCGGTCGCTTCCTCCTCGGCCGGAGCTGCGTCCTCGTCGGCGGTCTCCGCGGCCGGCTCCTGGGCGTCTTCGGCGCCTTCCGGTGCCTCGGCTTCACCCGCGTC
>DATLFW010000014.1:0-8545 GCA_035540775.1 Acidimicrobiia bacterium | reverse complement strand
GCGGCTGGACGGCCGCGATCGCAGCCCTCGCGTTCGTGGGATGGCGTTCGGCCCGCCCGGCCGGCACGTCCCCGACCGGCTCCACCGGTGATCGGCTGGAGCCCTCGTTCCCAACCTTGACCAAGGAGGTCATCCCGACATGAAGACCACGCGTGCACGCCTCGCTGCCGGCGGCCTTGCCGCCGTCCTGGCCCTCGGGGGCGCCGCCTGCGGCGACGACGACGGCAGCACCGTCCGGGAGGTCGGCGACGACGGCTCCGGCAGCGGCTCGGGCTCCGGGTCCGGGTCCGGCACCCACACCGGCAGCGGCTCGGGCTCCGGCTCCGGCTCCGGGTCCGGCACCCACACCGGAAGCGAGACCGGGTCGGGCACCGAGGCCGATGCCACCACGACGACGGCGCCCGCGAGCCCGACGGGCGCCGAGTAGCCGGTGCGCGTCGTCGTCACGGGGGCGGCGGGGTTCATCGGCGCACACGCCGCCGATGGGCTTCGCGCCGGCGGCCATTCCGTCGTCGGCCTCGACCTGCGAACGCCCGGCGAGGAACACGGCGACATCCGCCAGCCGCTCGACCCCGGGCGTCTGGCCGGCGCCGACGTGGTCGTGCACCTCGCCGCCCTCGCCGGGGTCGTGCCGTCGTTCCGTCGCCCAGCGGAGTACCACGACACCAACGTGGTGGGGACGGCCAACGTCCTCGGCGCCGCGAAGGCGGCGGGGGTCCCGCGCGTCGTGATGGCGTCGAGTTCGTCGATCTACGGCGAGTGCGACGGCCCGGCGTCGGAACGCCGGGCGCCGGCTCCGCTCTCGCCGTACGCATCGACGAAGGTGGCCGCCGAGGCCCTGGCGGCCTCGCACGCCTCGCGCACCATGGAAGTGCTCGTCGTCCGCCCCTTCACGGTGTTCGGGCCCGGCCAGCGTCCCGACATGCTCGTCGCTCGGATGCTCTCCGGGGAGCGTCTCACCCTGTGGGAGTTCGAGCGCGACTTCACACCGGTCGCGGCCGTCGCTCGGGCGCTCGTCGCCGGGTGCACGGTCGACCTCCCGGCCCCCTACACCGTCGTCAACCTCGGCGCCGGTCGTCCGGTCGCCGCCCACGACCTCCTCGATGCCGTCGCCGACGTCACCGGCCATCGCCCGGCCGTCACGTGGGGGGCGGCCCGCAGCGGCGAGCCCGTCCGCACGTGGGCGGATCGGCGGTGGGCAGAGCGCCTTCTCGGCTTCGAGGCCGACGGTCTGCACGAAACCCTGGCGCTCCAGTACGACGCCATGCGCGGCGCCCGCGTGGGGCCGTTGGAACAGGCGGGCTGACGGAGGGCGCGAGGGTCAGACCGGCGCGGGGCGGACGAACATGAGCCGTGCCACGGCGTCGGGGATCAGTTCCTCCTTGGCCGAGGTGCGGACGCGCACTCCCTCCGGCTCGACGGCGACGACTTCGGCGGCGCATCCGGGGATGAGGCGGGCGGCCGACAGGAGGGCGAGGGCGTCGTCGTCGAGTTCGAGCTTCTCGCTGATCCGGGTCACCGAAATCCGGCCCGGAGGAGCCTCGGCGAGGGGCACGAAGTCGCGGTCGTCGACGCGGTGGGCCGAGCCCGGAATGGGGTTGCCGTGCGGGCAGGTGGCCGGATCTCCGAGGAGTTCGACCAGCCGCTCCTCGACGTCGGCCGAAATGGCGTGCTCCCAGCGGTCGGCCTCGCGGTGCACCTTCTCCCACTCCAGCCCGATGACGTCGGTGAGGAGGCGCTCGGCAAGGCGGTGGCGACGGACGATCGACGTGGCGAGCTGCCGGCCCTCCGGAGTGAGGTGGATGCTCCGGTCCTCCTGGAGCTTCACGAACCCGTTCTCCTCGAGCCGGTTGACCGTCTCGGAGACGGCCGCCGCCGACAGCTTGAGGCGCTCCACCAGGCGAGCCCGGATCGGGGTGACGCCCTCCTCCTCGATCTCGAGGATCGTCTCGAGGTACTCCTCGGTCGTGTCGTGCATCTCGGCCACGGTGGCCGCCTCCTCGCCCCATGGGCGCGCCATCGCCCCGAAGTCGGGGCCGAACTGAGGTAAGGATACCCTGACCCCATGGCGAATCCCCTGCCGAGCCATGCCGAACGCCCGGTCGTCACGTGCCGGGGCATCGAGAAGCGGTTCGGTGCCGTGCAGGCCGTCGACGGCGTCGACCTCGACATCCACGAGGGCGAGCTCCTGGCGCTCCTCGGACCGAGCGGCTGCGGCAAGACGACGTTCCTCCGCCTGATCGCCGGCTTCGAACGCCCCGACGCCGGTTCCATCGTGCTGGCCGGGCGGGAGGTCGCCGGGCCGGCAGCGTTCGTCCCGCCCGAACGGCGGCGGATCGGTGTCGTCTTCCAGGACTACGCCCTCTTCCCACATCTCACCGTCGCGGGCAACGTGGGATACGGCGTGGCCGAGCGGAGCCGCCGGGCCGAGCGCACCGCCGAGGTCCTGGCCCTCGTCGGCCTCGAAGGGGCGGGCGATCGCCTCCCCCACGAACTGTCGGGCGGGCAGCAGCAGCGCGTCGCCCTCGCCCGCGCCCTCGCCCCCGAGCCGGAGATCGTGCTCCTCGACGAACCGTTCTCCAACCTCGACGCCGCCTTGCGCGTGCGCGTCCGCAACGAAGTGCGAGAGATCTTGCGCCGGGCGGGGGCGACGGCCGTGTTCGTGACACACGACCAGGAGGAGGCGCTGAGCCTCGCCGACCGCGTTGCCGTCATGCGGGCCGGACGCGTCCTTCAAACGGGGACGCCCGGCGACGTGTACGCCCGACCCACCGACCCCTTCGTGGCATCGTTCGTCGGCGACGCCGACCTCGTCTGGGGAGAAGCGGCGGCCGGCGCCATCACGTCGGCGGCCGGGCCGCTCCGGGCCGATGGCTCCGTTCCCGACGGGCGGGTGCTCGTGGTCCTGAGGGCCGAGTCGGTGCGATTGCGCCTCGACGGCGCGGGCAACGGAGTCGTGCTCGGTACCACCTTCTACGGCCACGACCAGCTCGTCGAGGTGGCGCTCGACGGCGGCGAGCACGTGCGGTCTCGGATGGGGCCGGGAGCCCGCTTCGATCCCGGCGACCGGGTGCGAGTGTCGGTCACCGACCCCGTCGTCGCCTTCCCGCCCACCGACGACGCCTGACACCCGCTTTGGTAAGGCTGCCCTTACTTCGCTAGCGTGTCGGACGAACCGATTCGTCCGGGAGGTCCCTCCATGCGCTCCATGCGCCGACGCCGTACCGCCCTCGCCACCGTCGTCCTGGCGGTCGCCCTCGCTGCCCCCGCATGCTCCGACGGGCGGGACGCGCTGACCGTCTATTCGGGCCGTTCCAGCGAGCTGGTGGGCCCGCTGCTGGAGCGCTTCGCCGAGGAGCGCGACATCGACATCGACGTGCGCTACGGCGAGACGGCCCAGATGGCGGCCACCATCCTCGAGGAGGGTGACAACAGCCCGGCCGACGTCTTCTACGCCCAGGACGCCGGGGCGCTCGGGGCGCTGGCCGCGGAAGGAGCGGCCATCGAGCTGCCCGACGAGATCCTCTCCCTGGTTCCGGAGGCCTTCCGCTCCCCCGCCGGCCGGTGGGTCGGGACCTCGGGACGGGCGCGCGTTCTCGTCTACAGCCCCGAGCGGGTGGCCGAGGACGAGCTCCCCAACTCCGTCTTCGACCTGACCGGTCCCGAGTGGGAGGGCCGGGTCGGATGGGCGCCCACCAACGGCTCGTTCCAGGCCTTCGTGACCGCGATGCGCGAGATCGAGGGGGACGCCCGCACGCGTGAGTGGCTGGAAGCAATGCAGGCGAACGGCGTCGAGGAGTACGCCGCCAACATCCCGATCGTCCAGGCCGTCGACCGCGGCGAGATCGACGTCGGCCTCGTGAACCACTACTACGCGCCCAAGCTGCGCAGCGAGGATCCCGGCCTCGACGCCCGCAACCACTTCATGGCCGGCGGAGATCCGGGCGCCCTCATCAACGTGGCCGGCGCCGCCGTCATCGAGGGCAGCGACAAGCGGGAGGAGGCGCTGGAGTTCGTGCGGTTCCTGCTGTCTGAGGAGGCGCAGGAGTACTTCGCCCGGGACACCTTCGAGTATCCGCTCGTCGACGCGGTCGAGCCCGTCGACGAGCTGCCGCCGCTCGCCTCCGTCGAGCACCCCGAGGTCGACCTGTCGAATCTCGACGACCTGCGGGGCACGCTCGACCTGCTGAGAGACGTCGGCCTGCTGTGACCGGCGCTGCGGACCTGCGCTGATGGCGGTCGAGGCGCCGCCGGTCGACCTCGCCGTCGAGGCGGCGCCGCCGCCGCGCCGGCCGTCCCGGTCGCGCCCACCGGCGGGGTTGGCAGTCGCAGGTGCGGCCGTGGCCGTCGCCGCCCTGCTGCCCCTCGGCTATCTCCTCGTCCGGGCGTCGGACGCCGGGCTCGACGGCGTCGTCGACATCCTGACCGGCCCTCGGGCGGGTGGCCTCCTCCTGCGCAGCGCCCTCCTGGCCCTGACGGTCACCGCCTCGTGCGTCGCCATTGCCGTCCCCATCGCCTGGCTCACGACCCGCAGCGACCTCCCGGGGCGGGCGGCGGGGGCGGTGGTGGCGTCGCTGCCGCTCGTCGTGCCGTCATACATCGCCGCCTACGCCCTCGTGAGCGCATCGGGCCCCGGCGGTCTGCTCGTCGAGTGGCTCGAACCGCTGGGCGTGACGAGCGTCCCCCGGGTCGAGGGGCTGTTCGGGGCGTGGCTGGTGTTGACGCTGGTGTCGTATCCCTACGTGCTCCTGCCGGCTCGGGCGGCGCTCGCGGGGGCAGACCCGTCCGTGGAGGAGGCGAGCCGGGCGCTCGGACGCGGCCCGTGGGCCACGTTCTGGCGGATCACCCTGCCCCAGCTGCGGCCGGCCGTCGGCGCCGGCGCCCTGCTGGTGATGCTCTACACGCTGAGCGACTTCGGGGCCGTGTCGCTGGTGCGGTACGACACGTTCACCCGGGCGATCTTCGTGGAGTACCAGTCGTCGTTCGACCGCACACCGGCCGCCGTGCTCGCCCTCATGCTCGTGGGGCTGTGCGCCGTCGTCCTGGTGGCGGAGGCCCGGACTCGGGGCCGGGGTGCGTACCACCGGGTGCACGGGTCGGCGGAGCGGCGGGCCCAGCCCGTCGGCCTCGGGCGGTGGCGATGGGTGGCCGTCGGCGCGATGTCGGGGGTGGTCGTCGTGGCCCTCGTCCTGCCCCTCACGATCGTGGGCGTGTGGTTCGGGCGGGGGCTGTCGCAGGGTCAGGGGCTCGACGTGTCGTGGGCGGCGGCCCAGCGCAGCCTGGAAGCCTCCGCCCTCGGCGCCCTGGCGACCGTGGTGCTCGCGTGGCCCGTCGCTCACCTGGCGGCGCGCTATCCCGGACGGTTCTCGGGAACGGTGGAACGGGCGTCGTGGTTGACCCACGCCCTGCCGGGCGTCGTGGTGGCGCTGTCGCTGGTGTTCTTCGGGTCGCGGGCCGTCCCGGCCGTCTACCAGACCCGCACGCTCCTGGTGCTCGCCTACGTCGTGCTGTTCCTGCCGCTGGCGGTGGGGTCGCTCGACACGTCGTTGCGGCAGGTGAGCCCGTCGCTGGAGGAGGCGTCGCGCTCGCTCGGGGCCGGGCGGTTCGAGACGTTCCGGCGCGTGCTGCTCCCGCTGGTGCGCCCGGGTGTGGCGGCCGGCCTCGCCCTCACGTTCTTGACGGTGATGAAGGAACTTCCCGCCACGCTGTTGCTGGCGCCGACCGGCTACACGACGCTCGCGACGGAGATCTGGAACGCCTCGGCCGAGGCCTTCTTCGCCCGGGCGGCCGCCCCGGCGCTGTTGCTCGTCCTGCTCTCGTCGGTGCCCCTGGCCGTCTTGGTCACCCGCCAGTCCCGGAGGACGTGATGAGTGTCGCCGCGCTGCTGCTGGAGGTCGCCTACCTCACCGTCGCGCTGGTGGTGCGCGCAGTGGTCCAGCGCCGCCGAACCGGTGACTGGGGGCTTCGGCGACCCGGTGCGGCGGTCGAGGCGATGGCGTCGGCGACCTTCGTCGCCGGGCTGGCGGCCAGCTTCGCCGCTCCGATCCTCGACGTGACGGACATGGTGTCGGCCGCCGATGCGCCCGACACCCTCCGCCTCGTCGGTCTGGCCGTGCTGGGGCTCTCCGTCGTCGGCACGTTCCACGCCCAGCTGGCGATGGGCGCCTCCTGGCGCGTCGGGGTCGACACGGCGGAGGAGACGCAGCTGGTGACGGCGGGGCCGTTCCGGCTGGTGCGCAACCCGATCTTCACCTACATGGTGCTCGCCGCCGTCGGGGTGCTCCTGGCCGTCCCGAGCGCCCTGGCGGCCGCCGGGGTCGTGCTCTCGATGGCGGGCGCCCAGGCGCAGGCGCGACTCGTGGAAGAGCCCTACCTGCTGGCGACCCACGGGGAGCGGTACCGGCGATACGCCGCCGTCGCCGGACGATTCGTGCCCGGCCTCGGCCGCCTGCGCTGACGTCTCAGCGAACTTGGCCTCCGGAGCCGCGCATATCCCTGCGCAAAGGGCCAAGAACGCTCTAGCCGCCGGCGACGGCGGGGATGATGGAGACGGTTTGGCCGTCGGTCACCGGGGTGTCGAGGCCGGAGAGGAAGCGGATGTCCTCGTCGGCGACGAACACGTTCACGAACCGGCGCAGCTGGCCCTCGTCGTCGAAGAGCCGTTCGCCGAAGCCGGGGTGCTGCGCCTCCAGCTGCTTCAGCACCTCGGCAACGGTCGAGCCTTCGACGGTCACCTCGGAGGCGCCCCCCGTGAGGGAGCGGAGGGGGGTGGGAATGCGGACGCTGACGGACATCGTGGCCTCCGGGCCTACTCGTCGACCGTGAAGTGTTCGTTGAAGGACTCGATGGTGGGCGAGATCGTAGCGGTGGGCTTCGACGTCGGCGCCACGGCGTCGAGGGTCTTCAGTCCGTGGCCCGTGATGTAGGCGACGACCCGCTCGTCGGGCGTCACGACGCCCTCCTGGGCCAGCCGCTTCAGGCTGGCGATCGTCACCCCGGCCGCCGTCTCGCCGAAGATGCCCTCGGTGGCGGCCAGCAGCTTGATGCCCTCCACGATCTCGCCGTCGGTCACGGCGCCGCACCCGCCGCCCGAGGTGCGGATCACGTCGAGGGCGAAGTAGCCGTCGGCCGGGTTGCCGATGGCGAGCGACTTGGCGATGGTGTCGGGCTTCACCGGCTTGATGGTGTCGCTGCCCTCGTTGAACGCCTCGGCGACCGGTGAGCAGCCGAGCGCCTGCGCGCCCGACACCCGCACCTTCGGCTCGGCGTCGAGCAGGCCGACCTTCCACAGCTCCTCGAACCCCTTCGAGATCTTCGTGAGCTGACTCCCGCTGGCGATGGGCACCACGACGTGGTCGGGCGCCTGCCAGCCCAACTGCTCGGCCGTCTCGTAGGCGAGGGTCTTCGACCCCTCGGCGTAGTAGGGCCGGACGTTCACGTTGACGAAGGCCCAGGGGTAGGCCCCGGCCAGTTCGGCGCAGAGACGGTTGACGTCGTCGTAGTTGCCGTCGACGGCGACGACGTTGCCGCCGTACACGGCCGTGGTGACGACCTTCCCCGCTTCGAGGTCGGCGGGGATGAAGACGTAGCTGCGCAACCCGGCCCGGGCGGCGTGGGCGGCGACCGAGTTGGCGAGATTCCCGGTGGAGGCGCAGGCCGCCGTCTTGAAGCCGAACTCCAGCGCCTTCGAGAGCGCCACCGCCACGACCCGGTCCTTGAACGAGTTGGTGGGGTTGAGGGTGTCGTTCTTGACCCACACCTCGCCGAGCCCCAGGGCAGCGGCCAGGCGGTCGGCGCGCACCAGCGGGGTGAACCCGGCACCGAGGTCGACCTCCTCACCGCGGTCGGTGGGGAGCAGGTCGGCGTACCGCCAGATGCTGGGTGGGCCGGCTTCGATCGACTCCCGCGTCACGGCCGAGGCGATGGCGTCGTAGTCGTACGACACCTCGAGCGGCCCGAAGCACCACTCGCAGACGTGGATCGGGTCGACGTCGTAGTCGCGGCCGCATTCGCGACAGCGGAGACCGGAGACGAAGGCCATTGCGTCCTCCTCATCGAAGCGGGCATTGGCACCTGGTTCCGGGGAGCCACCCCCGGACACTGGTTGCCGCGGCGTCGACGGGCCCGTCCCTCAGCCGCTCTTGATGAGTACGAGCGTCAGGATAGAAGACGGACCCACCCCGGCGTCGAAGCGTTCCCACTCGGCGGTGGTGAATCGACCGAAAGCGAACTTGCATGGGACGATGCCCGGGCATGTTGGGGCCGGTCCACCACCATCGCG
Organism: Acidimicrobiia bacterium; assembly: GCA_035540775.1. GTDB lineage: Bacteria > Actinomycetota > Acidimicrobiia > IMCC26256 > JACPCJ01 > DATLFW01. Next base: position 264 of record DATLFW010000014.1, on the reverse strand, counting down.
ACTTCGAGGTCGCCGACTTGGTGCGCGCCAAGCGCGCCGGCCGCCACGTCGTCTCGGTCTGCCTCCCTGCCCGCAACGAGGCCGCCACCATCGGCGCCATCGTGGAGACGGTCGTCTCGCTCGCGGGCAGCGGCGGTCTCGTCGACGAGGTGGTCGTGGTCGACGACGGATCGACCGACGACACGGCCGTCGTCGCAGAGGCGGCGGGCGCCCGGGTCTTCGACGCCGCCGGCGTCCTCCCCGACGCCGGCCCGGGATCTGGGA
>DATLFW010000013.1:0-5372 GCA_035540775.1 Acidimicrobiia bacterium | reverse complement strand
GTGTGCCGCTCGGGCAGGGCAGCGTCGCGCTCGCCGTCGCCCACGCCCGCTACGCCGCCGAGCGCGACGCTGCCCTGCCCGAGCGGCACACCGGGCCTCGCCCGAGCGGCGGTGTCGGCGGCACTCGCACCGGGGTGAAGTGCCTCCACGCCCACCTCGCCTACCACCTCGCTGGGGGCGACGACCCGGTCGGGCGCTGGGTCGCCGAGCGGGTCACGCTCCCGACGACGGAGCGCGTGCCGTGAGGCTCGCCGCGCTCGACATGGGCACCAACTCCACCCGCCTGCTCGTCGCCGATACGGAGGGCGACGGCACGTTCCGCACCCTCGACCGGCGCATGCGGATCACGCGGCTGGGCCAGGGCGTCGACGCCGCCCGCCGGCTCGCCCCCGAGGCGATCGCTCGTACCGTCGACGCGCTCAGCGAGTACAAGGCCGCCATGGACGACCTCGGCGTCGAGGGCTTCCGGGCCACGGCGACGAGCGCCGCCCGCGACGCCGCCAACCGCGACGAGCTGTTCTCGGCCGTGGAGAGCGTGCTGGGCAAGGCCCCCGAACTGCTGTCGGGGGAGGAGGAGGCCCGGCTCTCGTTCCTCGGCGCCACCGCCGGGCTGGCCGAGGCCGGCTTTCCGGCGCCGTACCTCGTCGTCGACATCGGCGGCGGCTCCACCGAGGTCATCGTCGGCACCGACGGGCCGACGGGCCTGATCTCGCTCGACGTCGGCTGCGTCCGCCTCACCGAGCAGTACCTCCACTCCGACCCGCCGTCGCCCGTCGAGCTGTCGCAGGCCGTCCAGGTCGTGCGGGCGCATCTCATGGACGTCGACCGCCTCGTCCCCGCCGCCGGCACCGCCCGCACGCTGGTGGGCCTGGCCGGGACCGTGACCACCGTGGCGGCGATCGAGATGGGTCTCCCGGAGTACGACCCCGAGAAGATCCACCACTTCCGTCTCACCCGTGAGGCGGCAGAGGACGTCTTCCGGACGCTCGCCACGGAATCGGCCGAGGAGCGGCGGCACAATCCGGGGCTGGAGGAGGGACGGGTCGACGTCATCGTCGGAGGCGCGGCCGTCCTCGTGGGCGTGATGCGCCACTTCGACGTCGACGAGATGCTGGTCTCCGAGGCCGACATCCTCGACGGCCTCATCCGCTCCCAGATCGCCTGACACCGGGAATCTGGAGCAAGTTCTGGTCGCGATGACGCCATTTTTTGCTCCAGATTCCGATGGAGGGAGCGTGCAGTGGTGACGGAACGGTTGTTGCTGGGCCCCGGGCCCTCGAACCCGTACCCCGAGGTGCTGGAGGCGCTCGGTCGCCCCGTCCTCGGGCACCTCGACCCCGAGTTCCTCGCCCTCTTCGACGAGACGTGCGAACGGCTGCGCACGGTCTTTCGCACCACCAACCGGCTGACCCTTCCGATGAGCGGAACGGGCTCGGCCGGGATGGAGACCTGCTTCGTCAACCTCGTCGAGCCGGGCGACACCGTCATCGTCGGCGTGAACGGCGTCTTCGGCGAGCGGATGTGCGAGGTCGCCCGGCGGTGCGGCGCCGAGGTCGTGCGGGTCGACGAGGCCTGGGGGAAGCCGCTCGACCCCCAGCGTCTGCTCGATGCTCAGGCCGCCCATCCGGGGGCCCGCCTGGTGGCCGTCGTCCACGCCGAGACCTCGACCGGCGTGCGCAATGACATCGAACCCCTCGCCGCCCTGACGGCCACCGACACGCTCCTCCTCGTCGACACCGTCACGTCCCTCGGCGGCATTCCGGTCGAGGTCGACGGGTGGGGAATCGACGCCTGCTACTCCGGCACGCAGAAGTGCCTCGGAGTCCCGCCCGGCCTCGCCCCCGTGTCGTTCTCGGACCGGGCGGTGGAACGGATCTCGTCGCGACGGATCCCACCGCAGTCGTGGTACCTCGACCTCGGCCTCATCGCTGCCTACGCAGGGAGCGAACGGCGCTACCACCACACCGTGCCGATCTCGATGATCTACGCCCTCCACGCCGGCCTCGGCGTCCTCCTCGACGAGGGGTTGGAGGCGTCATGGGCACGCCATGGCGATGCCGGGGCGGCGCTGCACGAGGCGCTCCCGCGCCTCGGGTTCTCGCTCGTCGTCGACGAGGAGCACCGCCTCCCTCAGCTGACGACGGCCTGGCTCCCCGACGGCGTGGAGGAGGCGCCGCTGCGCCGTCGCCTGCTCGACGAGCACGGGATCGAGGTCGGCGGCGGGCTGGGCGAGTTCGCCGGGAAGGTGTGGCGGATCGGGTTGATGGGCCACGGCGCGAGGCGGTCGTCGGTTGACCGGTTGGCCGGTGCTCTCGAAGACGAAGGGGTGGCGCTCGGGCACCCCCGCCCTCCCTCCTGACACGTCACTCGGGCGGGCGTCCCGACCGCCGCCTCGCGGCACAGACGTGTCAGCGGAAGACGGCCTCGCGGTAGTAGGCGAGCTCGGCGATCGACTCCCGCACGTCCGCCAGCGCCCGGTGCGACTCTCCCTTGGGCGGGCGGTGCCGGTGGGCGTCTGGATACCACCGCCGCGCCAGCTCCTTCACCGACGACACGTCGATCGAGCGGTAGTGCAGGTGCGCTTCGAGCGCCGGCAGGTAGCGGTCGAGGAATCGGCGGTCGACGCCGATCGAGTTCCCGCAGAGGGGCACCGTCCGCGGCTCGGGAGCGTGCGTCTTCACGTACTCCAGCACCCGCGCCCCCGCCTCCTCCAGCGTCAGTTCCGACGCTCGAATGGCCGGGAGCAGCCCCGACTTGGTGTGCATCTTCTCGACCACGGTGTTCATCCGGCCCAGCACGTCGTCGGGCTGGTGGACGACGAGATCGATGCCGTCGTCGAGGGCCCGCAGCTCGGTGTCCGTGGCGAGGGCGGCGATCTCGACGATGCGGTCGGACTCGACGTCGAGCCCCGTCATCTCGAGGTCGAGCCAGATCAGGACGTCGGGGGAGGCCGCTTCACTCATGGGCGTCAACCTATAGCCTGCGATCGTGAGCGAGATCGCGTGGCGCCCCACCCCCGAGCTCGTCGCCGGGAGCAACGTCGGCCGGTTCATGGCCGAGCATGGCATCGACACCCACGAGGAGCTCGTCCGCCGTTCCGTCGACGAACCGGCCTGGTTCTGGGACGCCGTGTCCCGGTTCCTCGGCATCCAGTGGATCGAGCCCTACTCCCAGGTCTTCGACGACTCGGCCGGGATCGAGTGGACGCGCTGGTTCGTGGGCGGCCGCCTCAACGTGGCCCACCACTGCGTCGACCACCACGCCGCCACCCGCCCCGACGCCCCGGCCGTCGTGTGGGAGGGCGAGGACGGCGCCACCCGCACGCTCACCTACGCCGACCTCCGCCGCCTGACCGACCGCATCGCCGCCGGTCTGGCGGCTCGGGGCGTGGGCGAGGGCGACGCCGTCGGCGTCTACCTTCCGATGATCCCCGAGACGATTGCCGCCCTCATGGCGGTGGCCAAGCTCGGGGCCCGCTTCCTGCCGATCTTCTCGGGCTACGCCGCCGACGCCGTCGCCGTTCGCCTCGACGACGGCGAGGCGAAGGCGCTCGTCACGGCCGACGGGTTCCTGCGGCGAGGGAGCGTCGTGCGGATGAAGGAGGTGGCCGACGAAGCGGTCGCCCGAGTGCCGACCGTCGAGACGGTGCTCGTCGTCGAGCGGCTCGGACGAGACGACCTCCCCGTCACCGACGGGCGCGACGTCCTCCTCTCCGACCTCCCCGAGCCCGACGAACCGTTCGAGGCGCTCCCCGTCGACTCGGAGCACGTCCTGTTCGTCGCCTACACGAGCGGCACCACCGGCCGGCCGAAGGGGGCCGTCCACGTCCACGGCGGGTTCCTGGTCAAGATCGCCGAGGAGGTCGCCTTCCAGACCGACGTCGGCGCCGACGACCTCCTCTTCTGGGTCACCGACATGGGCTGGATCATGGGGCCGTGGGAGGTGGTCGGCGGGCTCGCCAACGGAGCGGCCGTCCTCCTCTACGAGGGCGCCCCCGACTTCCCGGGCCCCGACCGGTTGTGGTCGATCGTCGAGCGGCACGGCGTGACCGTGCTCGGCGTCTCCCCGACGCTCGTCCGGGCGCTCATGCGCCACGGCGACGAGCCGGTGACGAGCCACGACCTCTCGAGCCTGCGTGTCCTCGGTTCCACCGGCGAGCCGTGGAACGAGGGGCCGTGGCGCTGGTACTTCGAGACGGTCGGCGGCGGTCGCTGCCCCGTCCTCAACATCTCGGGCGGCACGGAGGTGGGAGCCTGTTTCCTCTCCTGTCATGTCACCATGCCCATCAGCCCGTGCTCGCTCGGCGGACCGGCGCTCGGGATGGCGATCGACGTGTTCGACGCCGAGGGGCGGCCCGTGCGGGGCGAGGTCGGCGAGTTGGTCTGCACGAAGCCGTGGCCTGGCATGACGAGGGGGGTGTGGAAGGACCCTCAGCGCTTCATCGACACGTATTGGTCGACCTACCCGGGCGTGTGGCGCCACGGTGACTGGGCCTCGGTGTCGGAGGACGGGCAGTGGTATCTCCACGGCCGCTCCGACGACACCCTCAACGTCGCCGGGAAGCGCGTGGGGCCGGCCGAGGTCGAGACGGTGCTGGTCGAGCACCCCTCGGTCGTGGAGGCGGCGGCCATCGGTGTGCCCGACGACGTCAAGGGCGAGGCGCTCTGGGGCTACGTCGTCCTGTCGCCCGACACCGAGCCGAGCGAGGCCCTGCGTGAGGAGCTGACGGCGCTGGTCGCCGACCGGATGGGGAAGGCGTTCAAGCCCTCGGCCATCCGCTTCACCGCGGCGTTGCCGAAGACGCGCAGCGCCAAGGTGATGCGACGCACGATCCGGGCCCTCGCCCTCGGCGACGATCCCGGTGACCTCTCCGGCCTCGAAGACCCGGGCGCCCTCGACGCCGTGACGTCGGCCACCTGACAGCGATATCCCCCGATCGGGTGTGCGATCGGGGTCGCCTCCTGTCGTACCGTGGACGTGTCGCTTCGGGGGGCGACCCCTCCCGACGGTGCAGCGACAGGAGTTGAAGTGCCCGACGACCTCGATCTCGAGGTGGCCGAGCTGCTCGAGGATCTCGCCACCCGTGACCTCGATGCCACGCCGTTCCCGGTCGTCCATCTCGGAACCCACCACGTCAAGCGGCGCCGCTTCGGCCGCTCGGTGCCCCGCGCCGTCGTCATGGCGACGGGTGTGGAGCGCAGCGGTGAGGTCGAGCCGATCGGGGTGGCGTTCGGGGACCCGGAGGACGCCGCCTTCTGGCGGACGTTCCTCCTGAGCCTCGTCGCCCGCCGGCTCCGCGGCGTCGAACTCGTGGCGGTCGGCGACCACGAGGCCGCCCTGGCGGCGGTGCAGGAGGTCTTTCGCTCGGCCGT
>DATLFW010000012.1:0-5199 GCA_035540775.1 Acidimicrobiia bacterium | reverse complement strand
ACGTTCGCGCGCTCCAGCCGGACGGCCACCGGCTCGCCTTCCACGTCCAGGTGGTCCCACCCCGTCGGCTCGGCGGTGGGGTGGGCCGACCATTCGACCGCCAGCACCTCTCCTGCGATCCAGTCGCCGTGGCGCGCCACCGCCTCGCCCAGCAGCCCCTTGGCGTGGACCGACACGCGGATGCGGTCGGAGATGGCGAGACCGATGGCCTTGCGGTGGTCGTTCAGCGCCCGCATGATCTCCCGGGCCAGCCCTTCGAGGCGCAGCTCGTCGTCGACGGCGAGGTCGAGGGCGACGGCGTGCGGGCCCTCCTGGGCGAGGACGAACTCCTCGTGCTCCTCGGCGCGCACCTCGAGGTCATCGGGGCCGAGACGGATCGTCTCACCCCCGAGCGTGACCTCGTAGACACCGGTGCTCTCGAGGGCGTCCCGCACCGTCGCCCCGTCGGCCTCCGCGAGCGCCGCCTTCACCTTCGGCATGAGCGCGCCGAGTCGGGGGCCGAGCACCCGGAAGTTGGGGACGACTGAGTACCGCAGCAGCCCTTCGAGTGACTCCACCACCTCGACGCGCTTCACGTTCAGCTCGCCGGCGATTTCGGCGATCGCGTCGTCGGAGAGCCGGGCGGTGGTGAGGACGAGGGCTCGGCCGAGCGGCTGGCGCACCTTGATCTTGGCGTCGGTCCGGGCGGCCCGGCCGAGCGCCACCAACTGGCGGGCCAGAGCCATCTCCGACTCGAGGGCGAGGTCGCGGGCGGCCTCGTCGACCTCCGGCCAGTCCTCGAGGTGCACGGACACCGGCTCGTCGGCGCCAGCCCGGACAAGGTTGCGGTACATCTCGTCGGCGACGAACGGGCAGAAGGGTGCGAGGAGCTTCGTGACCGTCACCAGGCACTCGTGGAGGGTGGCGTGCGCAGCCCCGCCCTCGGCCGACGTGCCATCCGTGCCATCCGTGCCATCCGTGCCATCCGTGTGCCAGAAGCGCGGCCGCGACCGGCGGACGTACCAGTTGGAGAGGTCGTCGACGAGGCGCTCGAGTGCCTGGGCGCCGCGCAGGGCGTCGAAGTCCTCGAGGGCGTCGGTAACCTCGGCGACCGTCGAGTGGAGACGGGAGCGAGCCCAGCGGTCGAGGACGTGCGTGCGATCCGCCCCCGCGTCGGCGGCGTCCGGCGACCCGGGCTCCCACCCGTCGAGGCGCGCATAGGTCACGAAGAACGAGTAGGTGTTCCAGAGGGTCAGGAGGAACTTGCGCATCGACTCGTCGATGCCTTCCTCGTAGACACGCCGGTTCGTCCACGGAGACCCCGCCGAGAAGAAGTACCAACGGAGGGCGTCGGCGCCCTTGCTGTCGAGCACCTGCCACGGGTTGACGACGTTGCCTCGCGACTTCGACATCTTCTGGCCGTCTTTGTCGACCACGTGCGCGAGGCAGACGACGTTGCGGTAGGGCGTCTCGCCGTGCACGAGCGTGTTGACGGCGAGGAGGGAGTAGAACCAGCCGCGGGTCTGGTCGATCGCCTCGCAGATGAAGTCGGCCGGGAAGCGGCTCGGGAAGGGGTCGTCCTCGGCGAAGGGGTGGTGGAACTGCGACGCCGGCATGGCGCCCGAGTCGAACCAGGCGTCGAGGACGGGCTCGAGACGGCGGGCGGGAGCGCCGCACCCGTCGTGCGGGCACGGGAAGGTGACCTCGTCCACGTAGGGGCGGTGGAGGTCGAGGGCGCTCTGGTCGGTGCCCGTCAGCTCGCTCAACTCGGCGACCGAGCCGATGCACGTGTCGTGTCCGTCCGCGCACCGCCAGATCGGCAGCGGCGTCCCCCAGAAGCGGTCGCGGGAGAGGGCCCAGTCGACGTTGTTCTCCAGCCAGTCGCCGAAGCGGCCGTGCTTGATGTGTTCCGGGTGCCAGCCGATGCGCTCGTTCTCGGCCAGCAACTCCTGCCGCCGGGACGTCGTGCGGACGAACCAGGAAGGCTTCGCGTAGTAGATGAGCGGCGTGTCGCACCGCCAGCAGTGCGGATAGGAGTGCGTGTACGTCTCGATCCGCACGAGACGCCCGGCGGCCTCCAGATCGGCCGTGATGGGGGCGTCGGCCTCCTTCACCCACAGTCCGGCGTAGGGGGGAACCGAGTCGTCGAAGCGACCGGTGGTGTCGACCGGGTTCACCGTGGGCAGGCCTTCCCGCTCGCCCACCTCCCGGTCGATCTCGCCGAAGGCGGGCGCCAAATGGACGATCCCGGAACCGTCCTCGACGGTGACGAAGTCGGCTTCCACCACGCGGTTGGCGTCGTCGGGGAGCGCGAGAAACGTGAACGGTCGCTCGTAGTGTCGGCCGACGAGGTCGGCAGCAGCCACCTCCCCCAGCACCTCGGCCCCTTCGCCGAGGACGGCCTCCACCCGGTCGGCCGCCATGACCAGCGGACGCGAGCCGTCGCCCGGTCGCACCGTGACGTAGCGCACGTCGGGCCCCACGGCGGCGGCGACGTTGGAGATCAGCGTCCAGGGCGTCGTCGTCCACACGAGGAGGTCGGCATCGCCGTCGACCAGGGGGAAGCGGACGTACACCGAGTCCTCGGTGACGTCGCGGTACGCACCCGGCTGGCCGAGTTCGTGGCTGGAGAGGGCCGTCCCGCACCGTGCGCAGTACGGCACCACCTTGAAGCCCTCGTAGAGCAGGTCGTCGTCCCACATCCGGCGCAGATGCCACCAGACGCTCTCGATGAACCCGTTCGAGAGCGTCCAGTAGGCGTGCTCGGTGTCGAGCCACATCCCGATCCGCTCGGTGAGGGCTCCCCAGTCCTCCACGTAGCGCTGCACCGACTCCCGGCAGCGCCGGTTGAACTCCTCGATGCCGAAGGCCTCGATCTCGGCCTTGGTGCCGAGGCCGAGTTCCTTCTCCACCTCGACTTCCACCGGGAGGCCGTGGCAGTCCCACCCACCCTTCCGGGCGACGTGGTGGCCGCGCATCGTCTGGAAGCGCGGGTAGAGGTCCTTGAAGCAGCGGGCCCAGACGTGGTGGATGCCAGGGCGCCCGTTGGCGGTGGGGGGACCCTCGTAGAACACCCATTCCGGCGCCCCGCGGCGTGCTTCGAGGCTCCGGGCGAACGGATCGTCGCGACGCCAGCGTTCGAGCACGCGTGATTCGAGCGCGGGGAGATCGAGCGTGCTGTCCACGGGTTCGAACGGCATGGCCCGTACACTACCGGGGCCGTCTTCAGGCTCCGGATGCGCGCTCAGCATGGTTCCCGGGCCGATTCGAGGAGTGTGTGTGGCCGATCTGACCGGCTTGTACGAGCAGAAGGGCAAGGCGATCGTGCTCAACGTGCACGTCTCGCCGGGCGCCGGCCGCAGCGCCGTCGTCGGACGTCACGGCGACGCCGTGAAGGTGCGGGTGGCGGCGCCGCCGGTCGGCGGGCGGGCCAACGACGCCACCGCCGCCCTCCTCGCCGAGACGTTCGGCCTGAAGGACGCCGACGTGACGATCACGGCGGGTGAGACGTCACGCACGAAGCGCTTCACCCTGAAGAAGATCGACGTCGAGGAATTCGAACGCCGTCTCCGACTGTTGTTGGGCGTCGGAGGGGGATCAGGCGGCGAGGTGTCCGGTTCGCGACGTTCGGGTGGCCCGAGATCCTGAGGCTCGGATGAATCGGGCCCGCCGGGGTATGAGGGCGCAGGTGCTAGCATCGCCCGCCTTTGCCCCCGGCTCGTGGGGGAGGCGAAGGGCGAGAGGGGTGCGGCGCGGTGGCTGAGCGTTCGAGCAAAGGGCGCAAGAGCGGGGATGCCCGGGCATCCAAGGACGCTGAAGCCAAGAACGCGGCATCCAAGATTGCGGCATCCAAGAACGCGAGATCCAAGAACGCGAGATCCAAGAACACGGCAACGACCAAGGCCAAGGGCAACGTGACGAAGACCAAGACACCCACCAAGACCGCCGGCAAGGGCAACGGCAAGGGCGACGGCAAGGCTGACGGCAAGGCCAAGGCGGCGACCAAGAGCAAGGGCGGTGCCCTGAAGGCCCAGAAGTCGGGGATCGCCAAGGGGACGCTGGAGAAGCTGCGGGCGCGCCTCGAAGAGGAGCGCGCGACCTACACCCGCCAGGCCGAGGAACTGGCCGCCGAGGCCGAGGCCCTGATGGCCGACCGCGAGCCGGGCGACACGCAGTTCGACGAGGAGTCCGGCGAGGGCGACACCCTGAGCGTCGAGCGAGAGCGCGACCTGGCGCTGTCGGCGACCGCCCGGGCCGCCGTCGAGGAGATCGACGAGGCGCTCGCCCGGATCAAGGCCGGCACCTACGGGTTGTGTTTGCGGTGCGAGAAGAAGATCCCGGTGGCTCGCCTCGAGGCCGTGCCGCACGCCGCCTTGTGCATCGAGTGCAAGTCCCGGCAGGAACGCCGGCGCTGAGGGGCGGCGCCGCCCGTCTTCGCAACGCGGCGGTCGTCACCGCCGTCGTGGTGGCGGCCGACCAGGCGTCGAAGGCGTGGGCAGTGTCGGAACTCTCCGACGGCCCCGTCGAGGTCTTCGGGTCCGCCGTCCGCTTCCGCCTCACGGGCAACACCGGCGGTGCGTTCAGCCTCTTCGCCGGCAATGGTGCCCTCCTCGCCGCCGTCGCGGTGGTGCTCGTGGTCGTCCTGGCCCGCATGGTGGCGCGCGAGTCCGACGGCTGGCTGGTGGCCGGTCTCTCGCTCGTGCTCGGCGGGGCGCTCGGCAACCTGGCCGACCGGGCCTTCCGGGGCGACGGCTTCCTCGACGGGGCCGTGGTCGACTTCGTCGACGTCGGCGCCTGGCCGACCTTCAACGTCGCCGACGCCGCCATCACGATCGGGGTGATCCTGGTCGTGGTGCGCGGTTGGCGCACCGAGGTGCCCGACGAGCAGGCACCGTGAGCGCCGTCGAGGAGTTCGACGTGCCCGAGACGCTGGCGGGGGAGCGGGTCGATCGGGCGGTGGCGATGCTGACGGGTTGGTCGCGCTCCGACGTCCAGGCCGTGATGGCCGACGGCGGCGTGCTCGTCGACGGGGTTCCGGTGGCCAAGAGCCGCCGGCTCGAGGCGGGCGAGGTGGTGACCGTGCAGGGGGAACCGAAGCCTCCCGAGCCGCCGGGGCCCGACCCGTCGGTCCCCTTCGAGGTCCGGTATGCCGACGAGTGGCTGGCCGTCGTGGCGAAGCCGGCCGGGGTCGTCGTGCATCCGGGGGCGGGGTCGGAGACC
>DATLFW010000011.1:0-13976 GCA_035540775.1 Acidimicrobiia bacterium | reverse complement strand
GCGTCGACCTGACGGTGCCCGAGCCGCGGCCGGTTCGTGGTGGCCCGCCCAACACCGCCCCCGTCGAGATCGACGCCCCCGACCGCTGCCCTCGCTACGTCGCTCTCACCGGCACGGTCGAGATGGGCTCGTCACCCGACTGGTTGGCCCGCCGTCTCGTGCTGGCCGGCATGCGCCCGATCTCCAACGTGGTCGACGTCACCAACTACGTGATGCTCGAGCGGGGTCAGCCCTTGCACGCCTTCGACCTCGACGGTCTCGGTGGAGGCGGCATCCGCGTCCGCCTCGCCCGCCCCGACGAGACGCTCGAGACGCTCGACGGGGTCGAGCGGGTCCTCGGCCCCGACGACCTGCTCATCTGCGACGCCACCGACGTGCCGCAGGCCCTCGCCGGGATCATGGGCGGCGCGTCCGCTGAAGTGGGCGCCGGGACGGCGAACGTGCTTCTCGAGTCGGCGTACTTCACGCCGGAATGGATCTTGCGGACCTCGAAGCGCCTGGCTCTCCGCACGGAGTCGAGCGCCCGCTTCGAGCGGGGCGTCGATCCGGCCGGGGCGCTCACCGCCGCCGAGCGAGCTTGGGAACTCTTGGGGCAGGTGGCGGCGGGCACGGCGGCCGACGAGGCCGTCGACGTCCACCCGGCCCCTGTCGAGCGGGAGCGGATCGTGGTGCGACCCTCGCGCGTCAACGAGGTGCTGGGCACCGAGATCGAGGCGACCGCCATGGAGCGGTACCTGGCGGCGCTGGGGATGGAGATCGAGGCCGGCGGTGACGACGGCGCGCTCACCGTGACCGTCCCGACCTTCCGTCCCGACCTCGAACGCGAGATCGACCTGGTGGAGGAGGTCGGCCGCCTCCACGGCTACAACGCCATCACCCGCACGCTGCCCCGTCCCAAGGGCCAGGTGGGTGGCCTCACGCCGCACCAGCGGGAGCGCCGGCTCGTGCGCGACGCCCTCGTCGGCGTCGGCCTGTGCGAGGCGATGAACCTCGCCCTGGTGGCCGCAGCCGATCTGGAGCGGGCCGGACGCCCCGGCGTGGGCATCGAGGTGGAGAACCCCCTCCGGGCCGAAGAGTCGATCCTGCGTCCCGCCGTCCTCCCGGGCCTGCTCCGGTCGGTGGCGTTCAACGCGGCCCACGGGCTCGCCGACACCGCTCTGTTCGAAGTCGGTCACGTCTTCCTGCCGCCGCCGAGCGGCGAGGTGCTCCCCGACGAGCGGGAACACGTCGCCGTCGCCCTTTCTGGGCGCGTCGCCCGCCGCCCCTACGAGCCCGACCGCCCCGTCGACGTTCACGACGCCAAGGGCGTGGTCGAGGTGCTGGCGGAGACGCTCGAACTGGCCGACTGGCGCCTCGAACCGGCCCGCCGGGCCGGGTTCCACGGAGGGCGGTGCGCGGCGCTGTTCGTCGACGGCGAAGAGGCGGGCGTGGTGGGCGAGGTCGACGCGTCCGTCGTGGCGGCCATGGAACTCCCCGAGCCGGTGGTCGCCGTCGAGGTCGACCTCGACCGGCTGCTCGCCGGTTCACGGCGCGACCGGCGCTACCGCCCGATCTCACGCTACCCGGCGTCGAGCATCGACCTGGCCTTCGTGGTGGGTTCCGACATTCCGGCGGCGCACGTCGAGGAGACACTGGCAGGCGCCGCGGGCGAACTCCTCGAATCGCTCGAACTCTTCGACGTGTTCGAGTCGGCCGAGGCGCTGGGGGAGGGGAGGCGAAGCCTCGCCTTCCGGCTGCGTTTCCGGGCGCCCGACCGCACCCTCACCGACGAGGAGGTCGGAACGATGCGCAAGACCTGCATCGACGCCGTCACCTCCACCCACGCCGCCACCCTCCGCGCCTGACCCGGTTCTTGACCCAATGTGTCGGGCTATGCGCTGTTCCGGAGGCCAATTTGAGCGATCCCTTCGTCCACCAGATCCGGCCCCGCTACGTCGAGGTCGACATGCAAGGGGTCGTGTTCAACGGCCACTACCTCACGTACTTCGACGACGCCTTCACGCGCTTCGCCGAGCACGTCTTCGGCGACGCCAAGGAGGTCTTCACCGGTTCCGACTTCGACTGCATGGTCGTGAAGGCGACCCTGGAGTGGACGGGCTCGGCGGGGTTCGACGACGTCGTCTCGATCACGGTCGACCCCGTGCGGCTCGGCAACGCGTCGTTCGACCTTCGCTACCGGGCGGCGGTCGGGGAGCGGCCCGTGTGCGAAGGGGTCCTCACCTACGTCTCGGTCGTCCGGGGGACCACGACCACTCAGCCGATCCCTCCCAGTATCCGGTCTGGTCTCGAGGAGCGGCTGGCCCGATAGGTTTGCCGTCATGACCACCACCGACTGGGCCTCCCTCGCTCGCGACCTGCAGTCGCTCCTTCACCTGGAAGCGGCTCCGATCGCCATTTCCTGGCACGACTCCGCTCCGGAAGGCGTCGATGCGTTCGGGGGTGAGCGACCGGAGCCCACGCCCGACGGCCGGACGGGCGCCGTGGCGGCGTCGTGCGTGTTCTGGATGCACGCTCCCGAGCGCACCTTCTCCACCGTCGAGGCCGACCACGGCAACTGCTCGGTGGGCCTCATGACCCACGGGTGGAAGACCATCGACGAGGTGGCGGGCAACAGCGATGTCGCCGCCCTCCTCGACTCGGGCTGGGTGACCATGGACGTGGTCCCCAAGATCCCGACCGTCTCGGAGCGCCCCGGCGCCATGGTGTACGGGCCCCTCGCCGACACGCCCGTCGACCCCGACGTGGTGTTCATCCGCCTCAACGCCAAGCAGATGATGGTGCTCTCCGACGCCTGGCCGGGGCTCCGTGTCGAGGGCAAGCCGCAGTGCCACATCCTCGCCATCGCCAAGGACGAGGGGGAGCCGGCCGCAAGCGTCGGCTGCGTGCTCTCCCGGGTCCGCACCGGCATGCGGGCCGAGGAGATGACCTGCGCCATCCCGGCCTCCCGGCTGGCGGAGGTCGTCAACCGGCTCCGGCCGACCAACGACGCCGACTCCGCCGTCGCCCGCTACGCCGCCGAGGACGCCGCCCGGTTCTGAACCTCGGCGGTCACGCGTCCCAGCGCCAGGGCTCCACGTCGATGACCTCCGGGCCGAGGAAGCGGGCGCCGAGGCGGAAGAAGGTCTCGGTGTCGCCGCTCGTGACGAAGCGCCGCTTGGCTGGAGCGCCCAAGGGCACCGGCCGGCCGAGCGGGTAGAGCATCCGGGTCACCTCGAACGCCGTCTCCTCGGCGCTCGACACGAGCACCACGCCCCGCCCCATGACCTCGCCGATGGTGCGCGCCAGCAACGGGTAGTGGGTGCAGCCGAGCACCAGGGTGTCGACGTCGGCCTCCACCACGGGCGCCAGCAACCGCTCGGCCAGCACCCGCACCTGGTCGCTCTCGACGTCGCCCGCCTCGACGAACTCGACGAAGCCCGGGCAGGCGGCGCACGTGAGGTCGCCGTGCTGCCCGGTCGCCTCGGCCAGGCGGGCGGCTTCCGTCTGGTACGCCCCCGAGGCGATCGTGCCGACGGTGCCGATCACCCCCACCCGGCCCGACTCGGTCACCTGGGCGGCGGCCAGCAACCCCGGCCGGACCACCCCGACGACGGGGATGTCGAGCCGATCGCGCAAGAGCGGGAGGGCCGCCGAGGTGGCGCTGTTGCAGGCGACGACCAGCAGCTTGGCCCCCCACTCGACGAGCAGGTCGGCGATCTCGACCGAGTAGCGAGCGACCTCCTCGGGCGGCTTCGGTCCGTACGGGAACCGCCCCGTGTCGCCGAAGTACACGAACTCTTCCTCGGGGAGGAGGTCGATCAGGGCCCGCAGCACCGTGAGGCCGCCCAACCCGGAGTCGAAGACCCCGATGCACCCGGGAGTCACGGGCGCTGCGCCACCTGCGCGAACCGGGCGAGACCGGTCCGCGCGTCCCGCTCGACGTTGCTGATCTCGACCCACGCGACGCCGTCACCGAACTCCGTCCGGGTCTCGACGGTCTCGGCCTCCGACACCATTCCGAAGAACCGGGCTTCGACGCCGCCACCTTCGACGAACGCCTCCCCCCACCGCTCGAGCGCCGCCCCGTACGCCGGCCCGAGCGTCTGCATCCCCATCGCGACCATGCCCGGCAGTCCCATTTGGCGCGCCGCCTCGTCGTCGGAGTGGAAGTTTCCGGCACGCGAGTACGTCCGCAGGAGGTCGTAGGTGAGGTCCAGGCGGCGCGTCTCGCCCCCGTCGGGAGGAACGAGGTCGTCGCCCCAATCGGTCGACGACACCTCTGGAACGCCCGGCTCGCCGCCTCCACCCGGCCGCGACGAACACAGCTCCGCCAACGACCGCCACACGGCCCGGCCGTCGGCCGTCGCCACGGTCGAATCGACCACGAAGTACGGCCGGCCCCGCTTGTCGAAGCGGTCGACGCACCGGCCAGTCACGACGAGGTCGCACGGGGCCTCGACGGCGCCGATCGACGCCAGGCGCTCACGCGTGTGGAGGAAGCTGATCGGCACCGTCTGTTGCACGAGCAGGATGGTGAGGTTGACGGCCATCGGCGGGTAGGCGAGCCGCCCCGGGGCCTCGATTCCGGCCCCCCGCCAGTAGCGCTCGGCGGCCGCCTCGGTGACCGTCACCTGGTAGCGCCCGAGGTCGGTCCCGGCGGCCGGAAAGCTGGGCGGCGATTGTTCCTGCATTCTTATTCAGGTCCGTGTATAGTGCCGTCCATGGCCAAGACGGCGGTGATCGGGGCGTCAGGGTACACGGGCGCCGAACTCCTCAGGCTGTGCGCGCGCCACCCCGACCTCGAGGTGGTGTCGGTGACGGCGTCGTCCAACGCGGGCGCGCCCGTCACCGACCTCTACCCGAGCCTCGGCGGCGCCTACGACGGCATGACGTTCGAGGCGTTCGACCCCCAGGCCCTCCCGGACGGGGTGGAACTCGCCTTCGTGGCCCTCCCGCACGGGGAGTCGCAGCGGCACATGCCGGCCCTGCTCGACCACGTCCCCCACGTCGTCGACCTCGGCGCCGACTTCCGGCTCCCGGCCGACCTGTACGCCCGCTGGTACAAGGAGGAGCACAGCGTTCCCAACCTGCTCGGCCGGTTCGCCTACGGCCTCCCCGAGCTCTTCCGGTCGGAGATCACCGGCTACGCCCACGTGGCGAACCCCGGGTGCTACCCGACGGCGGCCAACCTCGCCCTGGCGCCGCTCCTCGCCGGCCACCTGGTGGAACCGGCCGGCCTCGTCGTCGACGCCGTCTCCGGCGTGTCGGGGCGGGGGAGGGGGCTCTCGGCCCCCAGCCTCTACTCCGAGGCCAACGAGAGTGTCGCCGCCTACGGGTTGCTCGACCACCGGCACACGTCCGAGATGGAGATGGCGCTCTCGGCGGTGGCGGGCGAAGCCGTCACGGTCCTCTTCACGCCGCACCTGGCGCCCATGACGAGAGGCATCCTCGCCACCTGTTACGCCCGGCCCGCTGCGTCCGGCCTCTCGACGGCATCGTTGCTCGCCGCCTACCGCGAGTTCTACGCCGCTGAACCGTTCGTGCGCGTCGTCGACGAGCCGCCGCCGACGAAGGCGACCACTGCCTCCAACGCCGTGCTCGTCACCGTCCGCTTCGACGAGCGGACGGGCACGGTCGTGGCGATCGCCGCCGAGGACAACCTGGTGAAGGGGGCTGCGGGGCAGGCGATCCAGAACGCCAACCTCGTGCTGGGCTTCGACGAGACCACCGGTCTCGACGCCGTCGGGATCATGCCGTGACGGCGGCCGGCGAGATCGGAGGCGACCCCCAATGAGCGTCACGACCCCCGGCGGTTTCGAGGCCGCCGGCATTCCCTCGGGCATCAAGGCAAGCGGGGCACCAGACCTCGCCCTGGTGGCGGCCGCCGACCGCCGACCCGTCCCGGCCGCCGGTGTCTTCACGACCAACCGGGTCCAGGCCGCCCCCGTCCAGGTGAGCGCGGCCCACCTCGCCGACGGCCACGCCGCCGCCGTCATCCTCAACTCGGGCAACGCCAACGCCGCCACCGGCGAGAGCGGGATGGACGCCGCCGAGCGGATGGCGTCCGTCGCGGCCGGAGAGATCGGGTGCGATCGTTCCGACGTTCTCGTGTGTTCCACCGGTCTCATCGGAATTCCCTTCCCGATCGAGGTCGTGGAGGCCGCCACACCGAAGCTGGCGGCCAGCCTGGCGGGCGGCGACGCCGCCGCCCGGGCGGCCGCCGAGGCGATCATGACGACCGACACCAAGCCCAAGGAGGCGTTGGCGCACGTCGAGGTGGGCGGCAACGCCGTCGCCGTCGGCGGCCTCGCCAAAGGTGCCGCCATGCTCGCCCCGTCGATGGCCACCATGCTCGCCGTCGCCACCACCGACGCCACCGCCGAACCGGACGTCCTGAAGGAGGCCCTCGACCACGCCGTCGATGCCTCCTTCCACACGCTCATCGTCGACGGGTGCACGAGCACCAACGACACGGTGCTGCTGCTCGCCAGCGGCGCTTCCGGGGCGGCGCCGATCGAGCGGGCGACCCCCGCCTTCCACGACTTCACCGCCGCCCTGACGGACGTCCTGCGCAGCCTGGCCGAGCAGATGGCGGCCGACGCCGAAGGGGCGACGAAGCTGGTCCGGGTCCACGTGCGGGGGGCGCAGTCCGACGCCGACGCTCGGCGGGCCGCCCGGGCGGTGGCGAACAGCCTGCTCGTGAAGTGCTCCTTCTACGGCAAGGACCCCTACTGGGGACGCGTGCTCTCCGAACTCGGGGCCAGCGGGGCCCACATGGAGCCCGACAAGACGTCGGTGGCCTACGGCGGCATCGTCGTCTGCCGGCGCGGGGTGGCCGCCGAACACGACGCCGACGCGGTGGCGGCCGTCATGGAAGAACGCGACATCGAACTGGTCTGCGATCTCGGGCTCGGCACCGGCAGCGCCACCGTGCTCACCTGCGACCTCACACACGAATACGTCGACGAGAACATGGGAACGTCGTGAGCGCGCTCGGACCCGAGGCCAAGGCGGAGATCCTGGTCGAGGCGCTCCCGTACATCCAGGAGTTCCGGGGCGCGACCATCGTGATCAAGTACGGCGGCAACGCCATGGTCGACGCCAAGCTGGCCGACGCCTTCGCCGAGGACGTCGTGCTGATGCGGCTCGTCGGAATGCAGCCCGTCGTGGTGCACGGGGGCGGCCCTCAGATCAGCGATCTCATGCGGCGGCTCGGAAAGGAACCCGAGTTCGTCGACGGCCTGCGGGTCACCGACGCCGAGACCGTCGACATCGCCCGGATGGCCCTCGTGGGCAAGGTCAACCGTGAGATCGTCGCCGCCGTGAACCGGCACGGCCCATACGCCGTCGGGCTGTCGGGCGAGGACGCCGGCCTGCTCACCGTCCGCCAGCGCGACCCCCGGCTCGGCTTCGTGGGCGACGTGGCCTCGGTCGACGCCTCCGTCCTCCACCGGGTCGTCCGGGAAGAGTTCATTCCGATCATCGCCACCATCGGCACCGACGGCGACGGGCAGGCCTACAACGTCAACGCCGACACGGTGGCGGGGGCGATCGCGGAGGCGGTGGGGGCAGCGAAGCTCGTCTACCTCACCGACGTGGCGGGCCTGTACGCCGACTTTGCCGACAAGGAGAGCCTCATCAGCCAGATCGACGCCGCTCGCCTGGAGACGATGCTGGGCGACGGTTCGCTGTCGGAGGGGATGATCCCGAAGATCCGGTCGTGCGTCTCGGCCGTCCGCAACGGGGTGGCGCGCGCCCACATTCTCGACGGGCGGGTTCCGCACGCCCTCCTCCTGGAGTTCTTCACTCGGGAAGGCATCGGAACGATGGTGCACCCGTGACGCCGCTCGATCCCCTCGCCACCGACGCGTTGGCGGCGCTCGACGCCGACCACGTGATGACGACCTACGCCCGCCTGCCCGTGGCCTTCGTTCGTGGCGAGGGCACGCGTCTCTGGGACGCCGAGGGCAAGGAGTACCTCGACTTCCTGTCGGGCCTCGCCGTCACCTCTCTGGGCCACGCCCATCCCGAGGTGGCGGCGGCGATCGCCGAACAGGCCTCGACCCTGCTCCACGTCTCGAACCTCTACCTCAACGACGTCCAGCCGCGACTGGCCCAGCGTCTCGACGCCCTCCTCGGCGGCGGCGGCCGAGTGTTCTTCTCGAACTCCGGCGCGGAGGCCAACGAGTGCGCGCTGAAGCTGGCACGGCGCTACGGGATGCAACACGGCGGGCCGGAGCGCTTCCACGTGCTGACCGCCTTCCGGTCCTTCCACGGCCGCACACTCGCCACCCTCGCTGCCACCGGTCAGCCCGAGAAGCACGACGCCTTCCAACCACTCCCCGAGGGATTCCGTTACGTCGCCTTCGGTGACGCCGACGACCTCGCTCGCGCCATCGACGAGCGGGTGTGCGCCGTGATGATCGAGGCGGTGCAGGGGGAGGGGGGCGTCAACCCGGCCGAGGCCGCGTACCTGGAGGCTCTCCGGAGCCTGTGCGACGACCACGACGCCCTCCTGATCTGCGACGAGGTCCAGACGGGCCTCGGTCGGACCGGCCGCTGGTTTGGGTTCGAGCACGGCGGCATCCGGCCCGACGTCGTCACTCTGGCGAAGGCGCTGGGTAACGGAATGCCGATCGGCGCCTGCTGGGCTCGCCAGGAGGTGGCGGCGGCCTTCCGCCCCGGCGACCACGCGTCGACCTTCGGCGGTCAGCCGCTGGCGGCACGAGCGGCGCTCACCGTCCTCGACGTCATGGAGCGCCTCGACGCCCCGTCCCTGGCCGAGCGGGCGGGCAAGCGGCTCGCCGACGCGCTCCTCGCGCTCGACGCCGTCACGGCCGTGCGAGGCCACGGGCTGCTCCTCGGGGCGGTCCTCGACGGCGTGGCGGCGCCGGACGTGGCGCGCGCCTGTCTCGATCGGGGCTTGGTGGTCAACGCCGTGGCGGCCGACACCGTGCGGTTCGCCCCGCCGCTCACGGTCTCCGACGCCGAGATCGAGGAGGCGGTCGGCATCGTGGCCGACGTGCTCGGCGCCCTGACACGGGAGGGGGAGGCATGAACGATCGGTTCCTGGAAGTCGACGACCTCGACGCAGCGGGCGTCGCCCGGGTGCTCGACCGGGCGGTGGCGTGGAAGGCCGACCCGAGCGCCGTCCGGCCGGTGCTCGCCGGGAAGGGCGTCGCTGCGCTGTTCGAGAAGCCGTCGACGCGCACCCGGGTCAGCTTCGAGATGGCCGTGCACACCCTCGGCGGCCACCCCATCAGCCTGCGCAACGAGGAGGTTGGTCTGGGGGCGAGGGAGACGGCTCCCGACGTGGCCCGCACGCTCGCCGGTTACTGCGCCGCCATCGGCGCGCGGGTCTTCCGCCACGGCGTGCTGGAGGAGATGGCCGACGCGGTGGGGGAGTGGGGCGTCCGGGTCGTCAACCTGCTGTCCGACGAGGCGCATCCGCTCCAGGCGATGGCCGACCTCATGACGCTCCTGGAGCACTGGGGGAGCCTCGAAGGTCGGCGGATCGCCTACGTCGGCGACGGCAACAACGTGGCGGCGTCCCTCGCCATCGCGTCCGCCATGACCGGGCTGGAAGTCGTGGTCTCGAGTCCCGCCGGCTACGAGCTCGACGACGAGGCCGTCGAGCGGGCTCGCAATCTCGGGGGAACGGTGGATCTGGTCAGCCACCCCCACGAGGCGGTCGCCGGGGTCGACGCCGTCTACACCGACGTGTGGGCCTCGATGGGCCAGGAAGACGAGGCTGACGCTCGCAAGGTCGCCTTCGAGAACTACCGGGTCGACGAGCGGTTGATGGGGGCGGCCGGGAGCAAGGCGCTGTTCCTCCACTGCCTCCCCGCCCATCGCGGTGAGGAGGTCACCGACGCGGTGATCGACGGTCCGCAGTCGGTCGTGTGGCAACAGGCGGCCAACCGGATGCACGCGGCCCGCTCGGTGCTGGCGGAACTCCTGACCGACGGAGAGGCCTGACGTGGCAACCCTCGGCAAACCACAGCGCCAGCACCGGATCGCGCGCCTTCTGGAGGAGCAGGTGGTGTCGAGCCAGGGCCAGCTCGTCGAACTCCTGGCGAGCGAGGGCGTCGTCGCCACCCAGGCGACCGTCAGCCGCGACCTCGAGGAACTGGGGGCGGTGAAGGTGCGCATCCCGGGCGGTTCCATGGCCTACGCCGTTCCCGAGCACGCCAAGGAGCGACCCGTCCCCGACGACCACCTCCGACGGGTGATGGGCGAGTTCGTGGTCGAGGTGCAGGCGAGCGCCAATCTGGTGGTATTGCGGACGCCGCCCGGCTCCGCGCACGTGGTCGGTTCGGCCATCGACCGGGCGTCGCTCCCCGACGTCATCGGTACGGTGGCCGGCGACGACACGGTGCTCGTGATCTGCAGCGAGGCGGCACCCGGGCGTGAGGTCGCCTCCGAACTGGCCGGCCTCGCCGGTCTCGACGGTCCCGATAGCGAATGAATCCTGTGTGCGTACTGCGTCGCGCATGGCGGGACGCAGTACGCACACACGAAGGATGACGACGGAGTAGGGGAGCAGGATGGCAAAGCGAGTCGTGTTGGCGTACTCCGGAGGGCTCGACACCTCCGTCGCGGTGCGCTGGATGCAGGAGGAGTGGGGGGTCGAGGTCGTCGCCCTGGCCGTCGACGTCGGCCAAGAGGAGGACTGGGACGCTGTGCGCGAGCGGGCGCTCGGCGCCGGCGCCGTGGAGGCCGACGTCGTCGACGCCCGGCGCGAGTTCGCCGACGACTTCATCGCCCCGGCCATCCGCGCCAACGCCCTCTACGAGGGCAAGTACCCGGTGGTGTCGTCGCTCTCGCGGCCGCTCATCGTCCGTCACCTCGTGCGCATGGCGCGCGAGACGGGCGCCGACGCCGTCGCCCACGGCTGCACCGGCAAGGGCAACGACCAGGTGCGGTTCGAGGTGTCGTCGCGGGCGCTGGCGCCCGACCTCGAGGTCCTGGCGCCCGTGCGGGAGTGGGGCATGACCCGTGACGACTGCATCGACTACGCCGCTCGGTACGAGATTCCCATCACCGCCACCAAGGAGAAGCCCTACTCGATCGACGAGAACCTGTGGGGCAAGGCCATCGAGTGCGGGGCCATCGAAGACCCGTGGGCTCCGGCTCCTGAGGACGTCTTCACGTTCGTGAAGCCGCCGGCACCCGACCTCGCCCGCAGCGCCGTGGTCGTGCGCTTCGTCGAAGGCGTTCCCGTCGCCGTCGACGGCACCGACCAGCCCCTCGACGCGCTGGTCGGCACCATGAACGAGACCGTCGGCCGTTACGGGTGGGGCGTGGTCGACATGGTCGAGAACCGGCGGGTGGGCATCAAGAGCCGCGAGATCTACGAATGCCCGGGGGCGCTGGCGCTCATCGCCGCCCACGCCGACCTGGAGTCGATCACCCAAGAGCGCGACCTCATGCGGGAGAAGGCGCGCCTCGACATCCGATACGCCGAACTCATCTACGACGGGTTGTGGTTCTCGCCGCTCCGGGAAGCGCTCGACGCCTTCGTCGAGCGGAGCCAGGAACACGTGACGGGGGAGGTGCGCCTGGCCCTCGAGCCGGGGTCGTGCCGCGTGGTCGGTCGCCGGGCCGAACGTCCGCTCTACGACGAGGCCCTCGCGACCTACGGCGCCGACGACGCCTTCCGCCACGAGGACGCCGCCGGGTTCGTCCGGCTGTGGGGCCTCGGGCTCGAGACCTGGGCCCGCCGCCAGGGGGCCGACGAGTCATGAGCACGCACGAGTCGTCGGCGGAACCGCCGGACGCCCGCACGCTGTGGCACGGCCGGTTCGAGGAGGGGCCGTCGGACGCCCTGCTCCGCTTCACGGTCAGCCTGCCCTTCGACGTCCGTCTCGCCGCCGACGACATCGCCGGGTCGCGTGCACACGTCCGCATGCTCGCCAAGGCCGGGCTCGTCACCGACGACGAGGCGGCGCTCGTGGTGGCGGCCCTCGACCGGGTCGAACAGGAGCTGTCGGCGGGGACCTTCGAGTTCGCCCCGACCGACGAGGACATCCACACCGCCGTGGAGCGGCGCGTGACGGAGTTGACGGGGCCGGCGGGCGCCAAGCTGCACTCGGCCCGGAGCCGCAACGACCAGGTGGCGCTCGACCTGCGCCTGTACGTGCGGCGGGAGGGCGCCCGGTTGCGGACGCGTCTGCTCGCCCTCATGGACGTCCTGGTGGAGCGGGCAGTCGAGGTGGAGGACGCGTACCTCCCCGGCTACACCCATCTCCAGCGCGCCCAGCCGGTGCTGCTGGCGCACCACCTCCTCGCGCACTTCTGCGCCTTCGAGCGGGACCTCCAACGCCTCGACGACGCCCTCGCCCGGGCCGACGTGTCGCCGCTGGGCGCCGGCGCCCTCGCCGGCTCCAGTCTGCCGGTCGACCCGGGCTTCGTCGCCGAGGAGCTCGGGTTCTCGCGAACGTTCACCAATTCGCTCGACGCCGTATCCGATCGCGACTTCGTCGCCGAGCTGCTCTTCGTGACCGCCCTCGTCCAGGTGCACCTGTCTCGGATCGGCGAGGAGATCGTGATCTGGTCGACCGACGAGTTCGGCTTCGTACGCCTCGCCGACGAGTACGCCACCGGCTCGTCGATGCTGCCGCAGAAGAAGAACCCCGACATCGCCGAGTTGGCGCGCGGCAAGACGGGGCGGATGATCGGCAACCTCACGGGCTTCCTCGCCACCTTGAAGGCGCTCCCGCTCGCGTACAACCGCGACCTGCAGGAGGACAAGGAGCCGCTCTTCGACGCCCTCGACACGGTTTCGACGGCCCTGGAGGCGGTGGGCGGGATGATCGCCACGCTCACCTTCGACGTGGAGCGGATGCAGGTGGCGGCCGACGTCGACACGACCGCCGCCACCGACCTCGCGGAGTTCCTGGTCGAGCGGGGCATGCCCTTCCGGGAGGCCCACGCCGTGGTGGGCGGGCTGGTGCGCCAGGCCGTCGAGCGCGGCGTCCCGATGGCCGAACTGGTGATGACCGAGCCACGCCTCGGCCCGGAGGCGCTGCCGCTCCTGGAGCCGGGTGCGGCCGTGTCGCGACGGACGAGTCCGGGCGCAGCGGGCCCTGACCGTGTCGCCGAGCAATTGAAGGTGGCGCGAGCCCGGCTCGCCGAACTTCGCGGCGACTGACACGCGTGCCGCCGACTCGGGGAGCTGGGCGGGTGCTGCCGCGGGACTTCTACCGCCGCGACGCCCTCGACGTGGCGCCCCGGTTGTTGAACAAGGTCCTCGTGCACGACGATCCCGGTCACGGGCGCCTCGCCGGGCGGATCGTCGAGGTCGAGGCCTACATGGGGGAGCACGACCCGGCGAGCCATGCCTACCGCGGCCGGACGCCGCGGAACGCCACGATGTTCGGGCCTCCGGGGCACCTGTACGTGTACTTCACCTACGGGATGCACTGGTGTGCGAACGCCGTGTGCGGGGAGGACGGGGTGGCGAGCGCCGTCCTGCTGCGGGCGCTGGCTCCGTTGCCGCCGTTGGAGCCGTTGTGGGCGCGCCGGCCAACAGCGCGGCGCGAGCGCGACCTGTGCTCGGGGCCGGCGAAGCTGTGCCAGGCGCTGGGGATCGACAAGGAGTTCGACGGGGAGGACCTCGTCGAAGGGCGGATCCGGATCGTCGACGACGGGACCCCGCCGCCCGACGAGCCCGACGTGTCGCCCCGGATCGGGATCCGAGAAGCCGTCGACCACCTCTGGCGCTTCTCCGTCCCCGCCGACCCCAACGTCTCCCGGTAGCCCGTCGTTCTTGGCCCTTTGTGCAGGGTTATGCGCGGTTCCGGAGGCCAAGTTCGCTGGTGCGGTCGGTGCCGACCCGCTGCGCGTGGTCTTCGTTGGCACGTCCGGGCGGGGCTCGACCGCCTGACGGTCGTCCTCGGTGACACGTCCGGGCGGGGCTCGACCGCCTGACGGTCGTCCTCGGTGACACGTCCGGGCGGGGCTCGGGCACCCCCGTCCTCGCTCCTGTCACGTCC
>DATLFW010000010.1:0-6841 GCA_035540775.1 Acidimicrobiia bacterium | reverse complement strand
GACCTACACCGTCACCCCCCTCACCACCGCCGAAGGCGAAGTCGTCGTCCCGGCCGCCCCCGCCAACGTCCTCGAGTTCCCCGCCTCCCCGACACCCCAGACCCTTCCGGTGCCCGTCTCGGTCGCCGCCGAGGGCGACGTCGAGGGACCGGAGGCGTTCCACATCGCCTTCACGACGACCGACCCCGACGTCGTCGTGACCGGGCCGACGGTCGGGGTCGTCCTCGACGCCGTCGACGACGTGACCGGGACCGTGGTGGGAGCCGTCCCGCCAACCGTCGTCGTGACCTCGACCCCCGGCGCCGAACCCCCCGACGGCGACCCCGTCGATGCCTCGTTCACGCTCCACCTCGTCGACCCCGCCGGAGCGGGCGGCGACGTCACCTACGCGACCACCGACGGCCCGGCCCCAGGCGTTCCTCAGGCCACACCGGGCGCGGACTTCACGCCGGTGGCGTCGACGGTCGCCTCCTTCGACGAGCAGGGCCGCGCCGACGTCGTGGTCGACGTCCTCGCCGACGCCGATCGCGCCGAGGGCGCCGAGCAGTTCGGCCTGGCCGTGGAGGGCGACGGCGTCGTCGTGCTGCCCGCCTCCCCGGCCGGCGGAACCATTCTCGACGCCAAACCGCCCACCGTCGCCACCCCGCTCGACCCGCCGTTCGTCTCCGTGGCCGACGCCGAGGCGGCCGAGGGAGACGACGGCGACGACGCGACCCTCGACTTCGTCGTCACGCTGTCCAACGCCGTCGCCGAGCCGGTGACGGTGACCGCCGCCACCCAGGACGGGACCGCCACTGCCGGCGCCGACTACGAGGCGGTGTCCGAGGAGGTCGTGTTCGCCCCTGGTGAGACGGCCGGGCTCGTTCAAGTACCGGTCGTCCACGACGACGAGGCCGAGAGTGACGAGGCCTTGGTCCTCGCCCTGTCGGACCCGGAGGGCGCGAACCTGGCCCTCGTGCCGACCGACGGGCGGGCGGCAGCCACCGGGACGATCCACGACGACGACGACCTGCCCGAGGTCGTCCCGCCCGTCGACGACCCGACGGAGACACCGACGGCCCTGCTCTCCCCCGCGGCACCGGTGACCGAGGGTGACGCCGCCGTCCTCACCTTCCCCATCCGCCTTTCGACGGCGGCGGGCCCCGGCGGCGCCGAGATCACCTGGGCAACCGACGCCGAGCACGCGGCTGCCTCGGCCACCCCGGACGTCGATTACGAAGCGGCGTCCGGCACGGTCGTGATCCCCGAGGGGGCGATGGAACCGACAGAGCCGATCACCGTCGCCGTGATCGACGACGACGAGTTCGAGTCGGAGACCCCCCTCGAGGCGGTGTTCGTCCGCCTGACCGGCGCCACCGGTGCCCAGTTGCTTCCGGCCGTCGAGGGCGTCGACCCGAATGCGGCACCCGGCATCGTGGTCGACGACGACGCGGGGTCGGCTATCACGGCCCTGCCCCCGATCGTGGTCGTGACGTCGACACCCGGCGTCGAGGAGGAGGCTGCCGGCGTCGCGGTCGGCGGTGCCGACGTGATGTTCACGCTGGTGCTCGTCAACCCGGTTGGCGATCCGGTCGACGTGCACTACGCCACGGCGTCCGCCGGGACGCTGCCCGGAGTGCCGCAGGCGACACCGGGTGAAGACTTCGAGCCCGTCGAGTCGACCCCGGCCGTCTTCGAGAACGGCGTGGCCCAGGCCATGGTCACGGTCACCGGTGACGATCTCTCGGAGGGTCCGGAACAGATCGGCCTCGAGGTGACGGCCCCCGGCGGCACGCTCGTCGTCCCCCTGAACCCGGCGGCCGGGGTCATCCTCGACGCCGACGCCGAACCGCCGAGCACCGACGTCCCGACCGTCTCCATCCAGGGCCCGACGCTCGTCGACGAGGGGGCCGGGAGCGCCGAGGGGTTCCTCGCCGTGCTCAACACCCCCAGCCCGGTCAACGTGGACGTCAACTACTCGACCGCCGACGGCGACGCGACCAACGGCGACGACTACACGGGGGTCGACGGGACGGTCGTGATCCCGCAGGGCGAGACGCAGGCGCCGCTCCCCGACATCGCCATCCTCGAAGACGGCCTCTTCGAGGCGGACCAGACGTTCACGTACCAGATCGATCAGGCGGTGGGAGCCCTCGTCAGCGACACGGCGGGCGCCGTCGTCACGACCATCCGCGACAACGAGGCACCGCCGGTCTTCTCGATTGCCCCGGCGCCGTCGGCTCCGGAGGGCGACGCCGACACCGGCACGCTCGACATCGAGATCAGCATCGACGTCGACACCGAGATCGACGTGATGGTGAACTACGCCACTTCCGACGTCACCGCCACCGCCGGCGACGACTACGAAGCGGCGCCCGAGAACGCCACCGCCACCGTGCCCGGCGGCACTCGCTCGACGACGGTGCCTATCGTCATCAACGGCGACACCGCCGTCGAACCCGACGAGACCTTCGCCGTGACCCTCTCCAACCCGGTCGGCGGCACGATCGGGGTGGGCGAGGCGGTCGCCACGATCACCGACGACGACCGCCCGACGTTGACGCTCGCCGACGTCTCGGTCGCCGAGGGATCAACCGCTCGGTTCACGCTGACGCTCTCGAAGGCCGTGTCGACGGCCGTCTCTGTCAGGGTGTCGACTGCACCGGGCACCGTGCAGGCCGCCGAGGCCGGCAGCGACTACACCCCCGTCGAGACGACCGTCAGCTTCCCGGCCGGGACGACGGAGAAGACCGTCGACGTCCCGACGCGCCAGGACAGCCTCGACGAGGCCGAAGAGACGCTCCAGCTCGTGCTCTCCCAGCCGGTCGACCTCAGCCTCGCCCGGACCGCTGCCGTCGCCGTCATCACCGATGACGACGCCCCGCCCGTGCTCTCGATGGCGGGCGACGAGGTCCAGGAGGGAGACGGCGACGCCACGGTGTCGTTCACCCTCTCGGCGCCGAGCGGCCGGCATCTCTCGGTGGCCGCCGCAACGGAGGATCGGACGGCGAGAGCCGGACAGGACTACGAGCCCGTCGCCGCCCGCCTCCACTTCCCGCCCGGAACCACGGCAGCCAGCCTCGCCGTGCCGCTCCACGCCGACGACGAGGTCGAAGACGACGAGACGTTCCGGGTGACGCTTGTCGAGGACCCGGCCCACCTGCAGCTGGCCGCGCGCTCGGCGACGGTGACCATCACCGACGGCATCGGGACGGCCGAGCCGCGGGGTAACACCACGCCAAGTGGGAAGGGCTACGTCGTCGTTCGTCCCGACGGCGGCGTCCAGGGCTTCGGCGACGCCAGCGACCTGACGAGCGCCTCGGCGGCGTCGGACCCGGACGTCGAAGCGATCGCGGTGGCGATCACCCCGAGCGCGAAGGGCTATTGGCTGCTCGACCACGTCGGCGGCGTGCTGACGCACGGCGACGCCCGGTTCTTCGGATCGGTGGCCGGTCGCAAGGCTTCCGGCGACGTCCCGGCCGGCACCCGGGCCGTCGACATCGCCGCCACGCCGAGCGGGAAGGGCTACTACGTGCTCGACGAGGCGGGCGGGGTCCACGCCTTCGGCGACGCCCGCTATCTCGGTTCGCTCCCCGGCTTGGCCGTGCGCGGGCTCATCGGAACCGCCCCCGCCGTCTCGATAGCGGTCACGCCGAGCGGACAGGGCTACGCGGTGCTCGACCGGGCCGGCGGCGTCCACACCTTCGGCGACGCCCGCTTCTTCGGGTCGCTCCCCGGGCTCCGCCAGTCGGGCGTCGCCTTCGGCGACGCCGCCGCGGCATCCATCGCCTTCGCCCCGGGCGGCCACGGCTACTGGGTGCTCGACGAGGCCGGCGGCGTCTTCACCTTCGGCACCGCCCGGTTCTTGGGGTCGTTGCCCGGCCTCCGAGGCGCCGTCGGCGGCGCTGCCCCGGCCTTGGCCATCGAGGCGACGGCCGCGGGTGACGGCTACTGGGTGTTCGACACGGCCGGCGGCGTCTTCACCTTCGGGGCGGCCCGCTTCGCTGGCTCCCTCCCCGGCCTCACCGCCTGACCGGCGTCACGTCACCGGCGATCCGGAATCTGGGCCTACGACGGCTCGAACTGGGCGCGCAGGTCGGGCTTCGCGACCTTGCCGGTCCCCGTGCGAGGGAGATCGTCGACGATCCGCACCTCGACCGGGACCTTGTAGTCGGACAGGCGCTCGCGGCCCCACGCCAGGAGATCGTCGGGGTCGAGGGTGCTGCCAGCCTCGACGGTGACGAACGCGACGGGCACCTCGCCCTTCACGGCGTCCTTCCGTCCCACCACGGCGACGTCGGCGACGGCCGGATGCCCTCGCAGGGCCTCTTCGACCTCCGGCGGGTAGACGTTGTACCCGCCGTGGATGAGCACATCCTTCTTCCGCCCGGCGTAGCGCACGACGCCGAATCGGCCGCGCCGGGCGAGATCCCCGGTGCGCAACCACCCGTCGTCGGTGAGAACGTCGCTCGTCGCCTCCGGTGACCCGTGGTAGCCGTGCAGCACGCCGGGGCCACGCACGAGGAGTTCTCCCACCTCGTCGGCGCCCACGTCGTTCCCTTCCTCGTCGACGACCCGCATCCGGTTTCCGAGGAGGCTGACGCCGAGGAAGTCGCCGAGACCGAGTGACGTCAGCGGGGGCGACACCTTGGCAGAAACCGCTCCCCCGGACTCCACGCTCCCGTATCCCTGGGCGAAGGTCGCCTCACCGAGGGAGCGACCGACGACCGGAAGGGTGACCGTCGCCCCCATCCGCTTGAAGCGGCGGGCGAGGTCGGGGGGCATGACGTCGGCACCGCTGATCCAGACCCGGACGCTGCGCAGGTCGCGCTGCTCCGCCCCGGCGTCGAGCATCATCCGGTACATCGCCGGGACCCCGATGAAGACCGTCGCTCGGCGCGACTCGATGGCGTCGAGCACCACCCGCGGCGAGAAGCGGGGGATGAAGTAGAGGGGCACCCCGGATCCCGCCGCCCCCAGGAGAGCCGCGAACCCCATGATGTGGGCGATCGGGAGCGACACGACGACCTCGTCCCGCCGGAGCCCCGCAGGCCAGAGCGCACCGAGCGACGCCGGATCCGTCAGCGCCTTGTGGGTGAGGCGGGCGCCCTTGGGACGCCCCGTCGTGCCCGACGTGTAGAAGATGCCGGCGACGTCGCCGGACGGAGGCCGGGCGGCAGGCAGCGCGTCGGCGGCCGGCAGACCGTCGACGCCGGGGACCTCGCCGTCGACGGCTTCGAGGTCGACGACCTCGGCGTCGGCGTCCTGGATCACGGCGTCGATCTCCTCCGGGCGCATCCGGGGGTTGACGGGGGCGACGACGCCGCCGGCACGGGCGACGGCGAGGCAGGCCAGGAAGAAGCCGTAGTCGTTCGCCCCCCGCACCACGACGCGGCCCCCGTCGCCGCAACGCTCGGCAATGCGCCCCGACAGGTCGGCCACGAGGCGGGCGGCTTCCTCGTAGGTGAGAGACGTGCGGCCGCCGGTGAGGAGGATGGGGTCGGGCTGTTCGACGAGGCGACGATCCCCGTGGATGGCGGCGAGCCGGTCGAGCACCTCCCCGAGAGGGGCACCGCCTCGGAACAGGCGGAAGCGCTGCGGCAGGTCGGTCATCACGTCGTCATTCTCCCCGACGGTCGAGAACTGCTCAGTACCCGGCCGACTCGTGCCGATAGTCCTCCCGGACAGGGAGCGCGACATGGAACGACGCCAGCCACAGCGGAACGGCCGCCACGGCGACCACACCGCGGCCCGCCCTGTCGTCTTCGTCCCCGGCGTCGGCGCTGCCACCGGCGGGTGGACGCTCCTGCGCCGTCACCTCGAACGCGAGGGCTTCGCCTTCACCAGCCTGTTCCCGGCGGACCCCCAGCACGCCGACCTGCCGCACCTCGCCGACCAGCTCGCCCACCACGTCGAGAGCATCCGAGCCCTCGCCGAGGCCGACGAAGTGCACCTCGTCGGTCACAACATCGGCGGCATGGTCGCTCGCTACTTCGTCCAACTCCTCGGCGGGGAGCACGCCACCGCCAGTCTCGTCACGATCGGCTCGCCCCACGCTGGGACGGCCGTCACCCAGCCCGGGTGGGGCCCGGCAGCGGCTCAACTCCGTCGCGGCTCGGGAATCCTCCGCCATCTCGAGGAATCGACGCGTCCGATGCGCGTCCGCTGGATCTCGTACTTCTCGGAGCACGATCCGTTCGTGAACCCCGCCACCTCGGCGGTGCTGCGGGAACCGGTGCTGGCCGCCGACAACGTGCTCGTCGTCGACCACCCGGCACTGAGCCTCGTCGTCCCCGCCTTCGTCGGGCGGTCGGTGGCGAAGCGCCTGACCCGCATCGAACGCGGGACGGACGTCCGCCGGGCGGGTGTGCCCGGGGTGTCTCGGCTGGAACCGGAGGGATCGCTCCGGGTCGGGCGTCACGCAGGCCGGGCGTCGAGGGTGCTCTCGCAGGCTGGCTAGAGAGCGCCCGTCACGTAGACCTCGTCGACACCGTCGAGGCCGGCGAGGGGGGCGACCGCTTCTTCCAGGCTCCCGGCCGCGACCACCGCGTTGAACTCGACCACCAACGTCCCCGTCTCCTCGTCGCGCTCGATGCGGACGGAACGGACGTCGAGACCGGCGACGGCGTGGATGGCCTGGACGACGAGGCCCGGGTCGGCTCCGGGGAGGAGGCGCACCACCGCCTGCTCTTCCTTGCGGGCCAGTCGGTGGCGGACGACCCGCCGCACACTGCGGAGGCCGACGAGCGAGATGAGGGTGGCCCCGGTGACGGCCACGGCCGACGTCTCGTAGCCGATCCCGACCGCGAGACCGACGGCCGCCGTCACCCACAGCGACGCCGCCGTGGTCAACCCCCGGACC
>DATLFW010000009.1:0-6725 GCA_035540775.1 Acidimicrobiia bacterium | reverse complement strand
AATGGGGCGCCGTCGTCGACGACGGCGCCCCATTCACGGTCGACCTCGACCCGGCGACCTCCGTCCGCCTCGTCAACGGCTACCAGTCGTGGGACTACGCCGGAGTCCGGCCGGGCGACGAGCCGGGACACACCTGGTGGGGCGGGGCGGTCGCCGAACCGGAGACCGGACGGGGGGTGGCGTTCCACGCGTTGACGGCGGTGCGGACCGCCACCGCCTTCGCCACCGAACCGGCGGACGGTCGCGTTGCCGTCCGACCCGTCCACGGCCGCACACCCGAGATGCGACCGGTTCCCGGCTCGTGGGGATTCCAGGCGCCCCTCCCCGACCCACATCCGCAGGTTGCGGCGGAGCCCTACGTCGTGGGTGCGAGCGGCAACGCCCTCGCCGCGATGGAGGACGTCGCGAGGGCAGTGGCCGACGCATCCGGCGCGTGGCGATGGAGCGGACCGCCCATCATCGGATGGGAGTCCTGGTACCACTACGGCTTCTCGGTCACCCCCGACGACGTCCTTGCGAACGGCCGCTTGATGCGCGAGTGGTTCGCCGATCGTCCCGGGTTCCGGCTGCTCCAGATCGACGACGGCTGGCAACGGGCATACGGCGACTGGCGGCCGGGCGACGGATGGCCCGCCGATCTCGGCGACGTGGCGGCGGAGATCCGGGCTCTCGGGTGCCTCCCCGGCCTGTGGCTGGCGCCGTTCATGGTGTGGCCCGGCGGACCGGGCATCGGAGGTCGTCCCGACCTGCTGGTCCACGGGCCCGACGGGTCGCCGCGTACCGACCCCCTCATGGGGCGCCACGGCGTCGACGCCACCAACCCCGAATCGCGGGACTGGCTTCGAGCGCTCGGCGCCACCGTGCGGGGGTGGGGGTTCCAGATGGTGAAACTCGACTTCCTCTACATCGGGGCCATCGAAGGCCATCGACACGATCCCGACGCGACCGGTACCGAAGCCATGCGGGCCGGGTTGGGCGCCTTCGTCGACGGCCTCGGCCCGGACGTCTACGTGCTCGCCTGCGGGGCGCCGATGCTGCCTGTCGTCGGCCTGTGCCACGGCAACCGCGTCGGCGGAGACCTCGCGGCCCCGTTGGTCTGGCCGTTCCCCGACCTCGTGCCCTTCCCTCCCGAGGAGGGCTGGCGGGGCGTCGCCCCTCAAGCTCGGAACGTCGCCGCGCGGTGGTGGTGCCACCGACGCCTCTTCGACGTCGACCCCGACGTGGTCATGGCCGCCGGGCCGGGCGACGGTCCGCCGTACGCGACCGAGGAGGCCCGGACGCTGGCGGTCATGGCCGCCATGGCCGGCGGCCCGTACTTCATGGCCGACGACCTCGCCGCCCTGCCCCGGGAGAAGCGCGACGTCCTCGCCGATCCGGTCGTCACCGACCTCGCATGGGGTGGCGGCTTCCGGCCCGTCGACCTCTTCGCTCGTCCCGACCGGGCGCCGGCGGACGACCTCGACTACTTCACCATGCCGACCGACCTGGCGCGCGTCTGGGAGCGCCCCGGTGTCCGGGCGACCTTCGACTGGGCGCAGCGGCGCGTGCAGGTGGAGAAGACGGATCGATGAACGGGTAGCGTCGGCGGCATGCCGAGCGGACGCGACATCCTCTTCGACCTCCTCGCCGACGAAGGCGTCAAACACGTCTTCGGAAACCCCGGCTCAACCGAGCTCCCGTTCATCGACGAGCTCGCCGTGCGTCCGGAATTCGAATACGTCCTCGCTCTCCAGGAGAACACGGCAGTCGGCATGGCCGACGGCTACGCCCAGGCGACCGGCCGCCCAGCCTTCGTCAACCTCCACACATCGGCTGGCCTGGGGGGAGGCGTCGGGAACCTCACGAACGCTCTTGCCAATCGCACCCCCCTCGTGGTGACGGCCGGGCAGCAGGATCGCCGTCACCTCATCGCCGACCCGCTGCTGTCGGGCGACCTGACGGGCCTAGCGCGCGCCGTCTCCAAGTGGCAGCACGAGGTACGCCACCTCGGCGAACTCGGCACCACGCTCCGGCGTGCGTTCAAGGACGCTTCCACACCGCCGACGGGCCCGGTGTTCGTGTCGATCCCGATGGACGTCCTCGACGAGTCCGACGACACCCTGACGATCCCCGGCTGGTCTCGGGTGGAGCTGGGGTCGGTGGCGGGGGGTGTCGACGAGTGCGCGGATCTGCTCGCCGGCGTCGATCCCGACGAGGTGTGCGTCGTGTTCGGCGACGAGGTAGCGATCGAAGGGGCGATCGAGGAAGCGGTGTCCGTCGCCGACGCCCTCGGCTGCACCGTGTTCAGCGCCCCGCTGTACTCCAACATCAACTTCCCGACCGACCATCCACAGTGGGCGGGGATGCTGATCCCCTTCGCCAATGCATGCCATGCGCAGCTGAGCGAGTTCCGCCGGGTCTTCTGGGTGGGCGCCCAAGCCGTGCTCGTCTACCCCTACACGCCCGGCCCGGCCGTGCCCGACTCCGTGGAACTGATCCACCTCGACCACGACCCAGCGCAGATCGGGCGCACCTACCCCGTGGTGCTGGGGATGGCAGGCGGCATCAAGGCCACCCTTGTCGCACTGGCGGGGGCGCTGGCCGGCAGGGTCGACGCCGCCCGGGCGGCCAAGGCCCGGGAGGCCCGTGCCGACCGCCAGCGCGAAGCCATGGAGGGGTTCGAGCAGACGGCCCTCGACCGCTACGACCAGGTACCGATGAACGCCATGGCGACCGGCCACGCGCTCGCAAAGGCACTGCCTGAACACGGTGTGGTGGTCGACGAGGCGGTGACGAGCGGGATCTACGTTCGCGGGTTCCAGCGCACGGCCGAGCCCGGTTCGTACTTCTTCTGCCGGGGCGGCGGCCTCGGATGGGGCATGCCGGCGGCCCTCGGCGTGAAGCTGGCCCGACCTGACCGACCCGTCCTCTGCGCCGTCGGCGACGGCTCGGCGATGTACGCGGTGCAGTCGTTGTGGACGGCGGCGAGCGAGGGGATTCCCGTCCTCTTCGCGGTCTTCAACAACCGGCAGTACAAGATCTTGAAGGACAACCTGGCCACGTCGATGGGCCGCTCGGCCGAGTCGGGCCGGTACGTCGCCATGGATCTCGACGAGCCTCCCGTCGACTACGTCGGCCTCGCCCAATCGATGGGCGTGGAGGCGATGCTGGTGGAGAAGGCGTCCGACGTGACGGACGCGGCGGCGTCGGCCCTCGACTCGGGGAAGCCCTGGCTCCTCGAACTCCCGATCACCGCCGGCTGACGGCGCCCCGGCTGCGTTCTGCGTACGCCGGAGCCGGCTATGCAGCGCGAGCGGTACCCAGAAGCCGTTACATGCGGCTCAGGAGATCGCGCTTCTTCGCCTCGAACTCGGCCTCGGTGACGATTCCCTGGTCGCGCAACCGCGCCAGGTGCTCGATCTGCTCGGGGATGGTCGCCTCGCGCGAGTACGACGCCGTCCGCCGCTCGTTGGCCTCGATCTGCCGGTAGATCTCCTGTTGCACCCGGTCTGGGTGCCCGATGTCGGTGAAGCGCTGCTGGCCCTGCTCCCCTGCCGACTCGATCATGAGGTCGCCGGCGCCGATGATCCGCTCCCACAGCGTCTGGTGGAACGTGATGTCGTTCACTCGCTCGAGCGGGATCTCACGCCCCTGCCGCGAGAGGACGCCCGTCCGCCAGATGAGGCGGTCGCTCGTCACCACGAAGTGCGTGTACATCCACGAGAGCAAGGCAGCGGTCAGCCACACCGCCCACACGACGGCCACCACGGCGAAGACCCACCACCCCACGGACCGGGCGTCGCCGTCGAGTTGGAGCACGCCCCACACGAGGGCGATCACGAGGACGCCGGCGACGCCGTGCTTGGCGAAGTACCACCAGTGCGGGCGGAGGTCGAAGGCGATCTCCTCGCCCTCGTTCAACAGTCGCGGCGGGAATCCCATGGGGGAAGCCTACGGCCGCATCAAGGCTTCCGGGGGCGACCGTCGGCAGGTGGGACGTACGTCTTGCGCCGGAAGACGTCGGTCCCGAGCGACGCGACGCGGTCGAGGAAGAGCATCCCGTCGAGGTGGTCGATCTCGTGGAGGAGCGCCCGCGCTTCGAAGGCGTTCGCCTCGATGACCCGGGTATCGCCGTCGATCGTGAGGCCGCGCACCACGACCTCGGTCGCCCGGGCGACGTTGCCGGTGAAGTTGGGGACACTCATACATCCCTCCCGAGCGACCGCCGGTGCGCGAGCGAGAACGATCTCGGGATTGAAGAGCACGACCTCGCCGTGGCAGGAGTCGGCCTTCTTGTGCCCGGTCACGTCCATGCAGAACGCCCGCACCGAGACGCCGATCTGCGGGGCCGCGATCCCGACACATGCCGGCGACACGCGCATGGTGTCGACCAGGTCGGCGGCGAGGGCCCGCTCGGCGTCGCCGATGTCCTTCACGGGGTCGGCGACGCGCTTCAACACGGGGTGCGGCAGTTGGACGACGGGGCGGGCAGGCATGGTGACGGAGCCGCGGGGTCAGAGCACGTCGAGGTCGACGGGGTGGATGCTCGTGTCGACCCCGAGCTCCTCTCCGACGGCGGCGAGCTCGCCGGCCAACGTGTCGGCATCGATCTCGCCCGGAAGGACGACCTCGAGGTGCATCGCGTAGACGGGATCCGCCGCCGGGCCGATCACACGGGTCGTCAGGTCGGTGATGTTGACGCCTCGCTCGGCCAGCAGCGTCGACACTCGATGCACGATCCCCGGCCGGTCGGCGCCGTAGACCGCCACGATGTGACGGTCGTCGCCGTCGGCCTCGCCCTGACCGCCGGCCTCCACGGGCCGCACGGCAACCGTGAGACTTAAGGGTTCGCCGGCGCGGCGCAAGGCGGCTTCGAGCCCTTCGGCCGAGACATCGTCGGGCGCTCGGACCATCAGCATGATGGCGAAGTGCCCCGAGAGGATCGTCATCGACGTGTCTTCCAGGTTGCAGCCCTGCTCGTAGAGGGCGCCGGTGACGGCGGCGACGATTCCCGGCTGGTCGACGCCGAGAGCCCAGGCGGCGTATTCAGGCATGGCGGGCAGGCTATCGCTGCCAGATGCCCCAGCCCGTCAGCCCCACCCGAGTTCGTGGAGACGATCGTCGTCGATGCCGAAGTGGTGGGCGATCTCGTGGACGACGGTGACGCGGATCTCCTCGGCCAGATCCGCCTCCGACTCGGCGACCTCCAGGTGCGGTCCCATGAACACCACGATGCGATCGGGGAGGACACCGGCGTAGTCGAGGGGCGACCGGCTGGTGAGATCGATGCCCTCGTAGATCCCGAAGAGGGTCTCGCCGGGCGGCGTCTCCGAATCCCGCAGTTGGTCGTCGCTCGGCCACTCCTCGACGACGACGACGCAGTTGTCGATCAGCCGAGCCAGCTCCTCGGGAATGGTGTCGAGCGCCTCCCCCACCAACGCTTCGAATCGGGCCCGCGACACGTCCACGACCTCACGCTACCGGCGGAAACGCGTATTGCGGTCTTGGATCGTGGGCGCGCCGCGACGGTGCGAGGCGGGGCGTTGACGCGACCCCCGCATTGGGTAGTCCCGCGCCATGACCCACCCCACTCGCGGTCCCATCCGGCCCTTCGGCGCGCTGGGAGCCGTCCTCGCCGTCGTGGCGACCGTCCTGCTCACGGCGGCCCCCGCCGGCGCCCAGTTGGCCGACTGCGCCCTCCCCTTCCTGTGCCCCGACGACACCGCGACGCCGGGCGACACGACCACCACCACGGAGTCGACCACGACAACGACCGAGCCTGCGGCGGTCACGACGCCGACCACCACCGCCACCCCCACGACGGTGGCGACGACCACCCCGACGACGACGCCCGCCTCGACGACGAGCACGGCCGCCACGACGACGACGTCACCAGACGCACCGACCTCCGGCCCCACCACCTCTGTCCCTTCGGGGAACCCGCCGACGACGTCGACGTCGATCATCGAGGAGACGCTCGGGACGGTGCCCGACGCCATCGAGGACGCCGCCACGGGCACGGCTGACGGCGTCGGTGAGACGTTGTCGGGCGCCGGGGATCCGACGAGCGAGGGGCCCGTCGCCACCTTCCGTGGCGGGAGCCCCGACGACGGTGGGGCGACGTTCTCAGCCCTTGCCTGGGGCGGAGCGCGCAACGTCGGAGATGCGGACCGGTCCGACACCGACGACGCTGACGGCGACGAGAGCCTGGCCGGGTTCGCCCGGGACATCCCCCGCTCGGGCGGCGGCGGTCCGCCCGCCGACGATCAGGCGGCGGGACCGAGCGTCGAGGACGCCGTCGTCAGCCCGCTCGCCACGTCGCCGGTCGTCCTCGCCCTCGTCGTGGGAGCCGCCCTCGCGGCCGGGATCGCCTACATCCTCCTCCTCCGGTTCCGCTCCTGACGCTCCGGCACCGCAAGGAAGCCGTCGGCCACTTCCCTGGTTGAGGGCACTCCGGCTTGGGTACCGGATGCCGCCATGCGCCGATTCCTGTCTGCCCTCGCGGTCGCCTTCGCGCTCGCCGTGCCGGCCCCGACGCTCGCTGGAGCGCAGAGCGACGATTCGGGCACCACGACGACGACCGTCGCGACCACGAGCACGACGCTCGTTCCGACGGACTCGTCGACGTCGTCGGGACCCACAACCGAGACGCCCGAGTCCGAGACCGAGTCGCCCGACTCCGAGCCGGGCACGAGTGACGACGGCGACAGCGACGGCGACAGCGACGGCGACAGCGACGGCGACAG
>DATLFW010000008.1:0-2157 GCA_035540775.1 Acidimicrobiia bacterium | reverse complement strand
CCGCACGATGGTCGAGGGCGGTCTCGCTCGCACGGGCTACGACGACGTCGCCCTGACGTCGCTCTCCAGCGCGGACTTCTCCGGGATCGACGGGGTGGTGGCCGACCTGGTGGGCGAGCAGGAGTGTGGGCGAGTCGCCCTGTCCCTCCCGTCGCTTCGGGTCGACGCCTTCACGGTCGGTGTGGCCGCCCAGATCCAGCGGGTCCGGCGCACGGGGCTCACCTTCGCCCCCGAGGCCGGAACCTGGCGCCTGCGCTCGGTCATCAACAAGCTGATCACGGAGGAAGACCTCTACTCCGCCGTCGACGCCGCCTTCTCGGAGGGGTGGCGGCGGGTGAAGCTGTACTTCCTGACGGGCCTCCCCACCGAGATGGACGAGGACACCCTCGGCATCGCCGAGCTGGCGCGCAACGTGGTCGAGATCGGACGCACGCACACGCGGAAGGCGTCCTGCACGGCCTCCGTCGGTGGGTTCGTTCCCAAGGCGCAGACTCCGTTCCAGTGGTTCGGCCAGAACGGTGTCGAGGAACTGCAGCGCAAGATCGGGCTGCTGAAGGACGCCTTCCGGCGATCGGGCGCCCAGATGCGCTGGCACGACCCGAGGGCCACCTTCGCCGAGGGCATCACGAGCCGGGGCGATCGCCGGGTCGGGGCCGTCATCGAGCGCGTGTGGCGGCGAGGCGGCGTCTTCCAGGAGTGGAGCGAACACTTCGATCTCGGCCTGTGGCTCGACGCCATGCGTGAGGAGGGCCTCGATCCGGACTGGTTCGTCACCCGCCACCGGGAGCAGGACGAGATCCTCCCGTGGGATCACATCAGTGCTGGGCTCCACAAGGACTTCCTGTGGAACGACTGGCAGGCGGCCCTCGCCGAACACGGCTTGCCTGACTGCCGGTGGACGCCCTGCTACGACTGCGGCGTCTGCACCGACTACGCGCTCGAGCACGTGGTGGCGTCGGCCGTGGCCCCCGCGGGTGGGAGCCAGGGGACCGGGCAGGACCTCGCCCGGGGCGCCGAGGTGCCCGTCCAGATCCTGCCGACGCCCGTGAGGCGCTGACATGCGCGGCGACGCCTTCGTGGCGGTGCGGCTGCGCTTCGCGAAGCGGGGTCGGGTACGCTTCGTCTCGCATCGTGACGTCGCCCGTGCGTTCGAACGGGCGTTCCGTGTGGTCCGGCTGCCGCTGGCCTTCACGGAAGGGTTCGCGCCGAGGCCCCGAATGAGCCTCGGCCCGGCACTGCCCCTCGGCTTCGAGAGCGATGCGGAGTACCTCGACGTGGGACTCACCGAAGAGGTCGACCTCGAGGCGCTCAGCGACGCGGTGTCGTCGGCACTCCCCGACGGCATCGACGTCACCGGGGCGGCCGTCCTCGAACCGAGGGCGCGCTCGCTCCAGGAAGCCATCGTTTCGGCGACGTACACCGTCGAGGCGGTCACTCCCGACGGCGGTCCGGCACCGGCGGTCGAGGACGTGGAAGCATGGGTGTCGGAGGTGCTGGCCGCCGAGGAGTTGCGGGCGGTCCGGCGCCGGAAGGGCAGGGAGGTCGAAGAAGACCTCCGACCGGCCATCCGCACGCTGCTGGTGGTCGGAGCGACGTCGGAAGGCGTCGAGGTGGAACTGGAAGTTTCGACACAACCGAGGGGCGTCCGACCCGGTGAGGTGCTGAGCGTGCTCGGCCCTGGCCTCGTCGAAGCGCGCGTCCTGCGGACGGGTCAATGGATCGAGCGCGACGGCTCGCGGTTCACGCCGCTCGAGGCCGACATGCGCTCACGCGCCGAGGTGCGCGCGTGATGAGGAAGGGTTTCGATGTCCGAGGAGCAGGTGTCGGGCGCGCCAGGCGCGCCCACCGAGGCCACGTCCGGCGACGACCGTAGGTCGAAGGCTGGAACGGGCGGCGGCGACGACGCCGCCAAGACCGCGAACGGCGGGGCCGGTGACGGCCGTCCGTCCAGTGAAGGGGGCGGTGCCCCCCGCAAGCGCCGCCGCGGGTCACGTGGCGGTCGGAACCGCAAGCGCCCGTCGGGACAGGGTGGCGGCAACGGCGGCAGTGGCGGCAACGGCGGAGACCGCCAGGGCGCGATCGCCGAAGAGCGTGCCGACGACACGGCGCCCGACCGCAAACCACAGATCGGTGACACCCGTCCGGCGCCCCCGCCTC
>DATLFW010000007.1:0-2296 GCA_035540775.1 Acidimicrobiia bacterium | reverse complement strand
TCGCGCCGGCCGTTGCGGTGGGTGAGCACGCCGACCCGCTGGCCGGTGGCGAGGACGAACTCGTGGCAGACCCCGACGCCGGGGAGCGGGCGCTCGTCGATGTTCGGCACGGCTACCGCCGACGCCCCTTCTTGCGGCCCCGGGCTTGGATCGACCCCACCGTCGTCGGCCGCGGGCGGGCCGCGGCAGCCGCCGGTGCGTCGTCCGCCGACTCCTCGACCTCCGCCGTCGAGCGGCGGGGGGCGACCTCGTCGGCCTGCGGGCCCAGCCGGCTGCGCAGCTTCGACCAGTGGTCCTCGCGCTCCTTCAGGAGGGCGAGCGCCGGGGAGGCGATGAAGATCGACGAGTAGGCGCCCGACAGCATGCCGATGAAGAGGGCGAGCGCGAACTCCTGCAGCGTCGTGGCGCCGAGCACGAGCGAGCCCACGACGAGCAGCGACCCGATCGGGATGAGCGACGTGATCGAGGTGTTGAGCGTCCGCATCAGCACCTGGTTCATCGAGTCGTCGACCATGCGCGAGTAGGTGCGGTCGTTGGTCGCCAGCAGCGCCCGGGCGTTCTCGTCGACGCGGTCGAACACGACGATGCCGTCGTAGATCGAGAAGCCGAGGATCGTCAGGAAGGCGATCACCGTGGCCGGCGTCACCGGGAACCCGAACAGCGAGTAGATGCCGACCGTCACGAGGATGTCGTGGACGAGGGCGAGCGTCGTGGCCACCGCCATCTTCCACTCGAACCGCATGGCGATGTAGACGGTGATGAGGACGAGGAACACGATGAGGGCCCGGATGGCCTTGTTCGTGATCTCCTCGCCCCACGACGGGCCGACCTCCTGGTAGGAGATGTCGCTCGGGTCGGCGCCGGTGAGCTCGGCGAGGGCGTCGGTGACCGCACCCGGGTCGTCGGACTCCTCGGCCTGGACGCGGATCGAGCGGTCGCCACCGGTGCCGAGCTCCTGCACGCGGGCGTCGAGCACGCCGGCGTCGGCCACCGCGTCGCGCGCGTCGGCCACGCTCGCCGACCCGGCCGGGGTCTCCCACGCCACGCCGCCCTCGAAGTCGATGCCGAGGTTGAGGCCGCGGGTGAGCAGCGAGGCCATGCCGGCGAGGATGATCAGGCCCGAGATGGCGAACCACAGCCGCCACCGGGGGACGAAGCGGAACTCGGTCTCGCCGTTGTAGAGGCGGCTCCAGACGCTCACGATCCCGTCCCTCCGATGAAGCGCGACCGCTGCACGCGCGGCGAGGCGGCGAGCATGGCCACCGCCGGCCGGGTGAAGAACCACGCCACGACGATGTCGAGCACGGTCACGAGGCCGAGGAAGAAGGCGAAGCCCCGCACCGGGCCGACCGTCAGCATGTAGAGGACGGCGGCGCCGATGAGCGCCGAGGTGTTGGCGATCATGATCGTGCGGAAGGCCCGCTTGAAGCTGCGGTCGACG
The DNA here is from genome assembly GCA_035540775.1 of Acidimicrobiia bacterium. GTDB lineage: Bacteria > Actinomycetota > Acidimicrobiia > IMCC26256 > JACPCJ01 > DATLFW01. Next base: position 855 of record DATLFW010000007.1, on the reverse strand, counting down.
GCCGACCGCACCGTGCGGCCGGCGCGGAGGTCGTCCTTCAGCCGTTCGAAGTACACGACGTAGGTGTCGACGGTCATGCCGACGCCCACGACGATGCCGGTGACGCCGGCGAGGCTGAGCGCCAACCCCTGCGTCTCGCCCAGCCAGCTGATGATCGACCACTGCAGGGCGAAGCCGATCGCCAGGCCGATGATCACGACGAGGCCGAGCACCCGGTAGTAGAGGAGCATGTAGACGATCACCAGCGCCGAGCCGAGGGCACCGGCGATCAGGCCGGCGCGGAGGGAGTCCTCACCGAGGGTCGCCGACACCGTCCGCACCGTCTGCTGCTCGAGCTGCACGGGGAGGGCGCCGTAGCGGAGCACGAGGGCGAGGTCCTTCGCCTCCCGCTCGCTGAAGCCGCCCTCGATGACGCCGCTGCCGCCGAAGTTCGCCTGGTTGACGACGGGCGTCGACACGACGTCGCCGTCGAGCTCGATGCCGAGCTGGCCGGTGGGGCACTGCGGCGTGCGCCCGAAGCAGGCGGCGGCGGCCTGGTCGAAGAGCGGGGTGCCGGCGCCGGTGAGCTCGAAGTCGACGTACCACTGCCCGCTCGTCGGGTCGATGCGGGCGTTCGCCGACGCGAGGGCGTCGCCCTTGAGCATCGCCGGCCCGAGGCGGTGGCGCTGCACGACCACGCCGTCGTCGTCGGTCTCCGGGAGCACGACCTCCTGGTCAGCGGCGTTCTCCTCGCGATCGGTCGTGTCGACGTCGGGCGGCACCGTCGAGGCGGTGGTCGTGGTGGTCTCGGCGTCCTCGGTGGCGGTCTCGCCGGGAGCGGTGGTGCTCGTCGTGCTCGTGGTGGTCGTCGTCGGC
>DATLFW010000006.1:0-2854 GCA_035540775.1 Acidimicrobiia bacterium | reverse complement strand
GACAAGCACGGGCCGGTCCTCCGCAAGCACGATGCCTGGGGCCGTGAGACGAACGAGATCGTCCACCACCACACGTGGGAGGCCAACAAGGCCGACCTCATCCGCACCGGCTTCGTCTCCCTCCCGGCCCACGCCGGGCGCCCCGTCCCTGCCGTCGTCACCGCCGCCCGGGCCTACCTCGTCTGCCAGGCGGAGATCGCCGCCTACTGCGGGCTCGGCATGACGTCGGGCGCGTCCGACATCGTCGAGCGATATGCGCCCGAATCGGTGCGCGACGAGTTCCTGTCCCGCCTCACGAGCCTCGACCCGGAGGTGGCCTGGGAGGGCGGGATGTTCCTGACGGAACGGCAAGGCGGCAGCGACGTCGGCGCGAACACCACCCGGGCCGTCCCCGACGGCGACGAATGGCGGGTGTACGGGGAGAAGTTCTTCTGCTCGAACGCCGACGCCGAGGTGTTCATCGTCCTCGCCCGGCCCGAGGGCGCGCCGGAGGGCGGGCGGGGCCTCGCCACCTTCATCGTGCCGAGGGTGCTTCCCGACGGGTCCGACAACCAGTTCCGCATCAAGCGGCTGAAGCCGAAGCTCGGCACCGTCGGCGTCCCGACGGCCGAGATCGAGATCGACGGGGCGCGAGCGTGGCTGGCCGGGCGGCGCGAGCAGTCGGCCGCGGGCGACGCCGCACGTGACGGCCGCGGCCTGAACCGGATGATGGAGATGGTGAACGGGAGCCGGTTCGGGGTCGCCATCATGGGCCTCGGTGCGCACCGGCGGTCGTTCCTGGAGGCCGCCATCTACGCCGCGCATCGAGAGCAGTTCGGGAAACGGATCGACGCCTTCCCGATGGTGCGCGAGACGCTTGTCGACATGCTCGTGGAATTGGAGGGCGGCATCGCCACGACCTTCGAGTGCGCGGCGGCCGCTCGCACCGCCCGCGACGAGGACGAGGGCCGGGCGCTGCGGCGCATCCTCATCCCCCTGGCGAAGCTGCGGGCGTGCCGGGAAGGGGTCGTGTGGGCGGGCCAAGCGCTCGAGATCTTCGGCGGCAACGGCTACATGGAGGACTGGCCGATCGCCCGCCAGGTGCGCGACGCGCACGCCAACCCGATCTGGGAGGGCACCGAGAACATCCTCGCTCTCGACGTGCGCCGGTCGATGCGGGAAGGCGCCCACGAGGCGCTCCTCGCCCGGGTGGAACGGGCGCTCGACGCCGCCGGCCCCCACGAGGTGCTGGCGCGGGCGGCTGGGTCGATCGACGTCGGGCTGAAGGAGGCCCGCGAGGCCGTCGACCACATGCTGGCGGCCGACGACGAGCTCCAGACGCTGCACGCCCGGCGCTTCTCGCACCTGCTGGCCGACGTGATCGAGTGCGCCCTCGTTCTCGACGAGGCGGCATGGTCGCTGGAGCGCGACGGCGACGCCCGCAAGGCCGTCGTGGCCCGCCGGCTGGCCGAGCGCCGACTCACGCCACCCCGCCTCCGAGGGATCGCCGAAGACGACCGCACGGTCGTCGACCTCTTCGAGCCACTCGTGCGGTACGGGACGATCACCGCGGCCGACGCCGCGTGAGCCCGGTGGAACCGCCCGTCGCCACCGTGCTGTGGCTCGCCCGGCCGGAGTTGGTGCTGGCGCTCGACGAGCGTCTCGGGGAGCCGACCGACAGCTACGTCAACGGCGCCCAGACCTGGATCGAGGCGAACGGGCCCGGCGAGGCGATGCTCGAATGGCGCCTCCACCCGGTCGCCGGGTTCGAGCGGCCGGCCGGGCTCGGGACGTACGAGCTGTGGGAACACGTGATCGACGCCCTGGAGGCGGGCGACGACCCGCAGAGCCTGGCGCTCGGTGACGAGGAGCGGTCGTTGTCGTCGCTGTGGGACGGGCTGGAGTGCTTCCCGGCGTTCGGCGACAGCATCGAGCCGGGCGTGTTGAGCGCCACGACGGCCGAGGTGTTGGGGATCCCGCCCGACCGGACGGGGATCGTCGACCACCAGGCGATCGGCGACCGGTGGGAGCAGGCACGGGGCAACGTCTCGATCGTCTCGCTGTTGCTGGAACAACTCGACCGCCCACCCGACCTCGCCTGACCTTCCCCCATTCTTGGCCCTTTGTGCAGGGCTATGCGCTGCTCTGGGGGCCAAGTTCACTGGCCGAAACCGGCGCGGATGCCTATGCTGACGAACACATGTTCGTATGCCAAGACACGCGCAGTTCGTAACCTGGAGGAGTGAACGTGGGGGTCTCGTTCCAGCCGTCGCTCCTCGACACTGAAGGCGCGCCCGCCTTCGACGCCGCCTTCCACGGCATCGAGCGAATCCAACTCGACGCCGACTCGTGGGTCGACCACCTGCCCGGCTGGGTTCACCATTCCGACGCGCTCTTCCAGACGCTCGTGGACGGCACCGAATGGGCGCAGCGCACCCGCCACCTCTACGACCAGAACGTGATCGAGCCCCGGCTCACGTCCTGGTGGGCGAAGTCGACCGGCGAACCGCTCCGACCGCCGATTCTCAACGAGATGCGCCTCGCCCTCTCAGCCCACTACGGCGTCGAGTTCGACTCGGTGGGCCTCAACCTCTACCGCGACGGGCGTGACAGCGTGGCGTGGCATCGAGACAAGATCCCCGCTCGGGTCGTCCGCCCGCACGTCGCCATCGTCTCGGTCGGCGAGCCCCGCCGGTTCCTCCTTCGGCCGAGGGGCGGCGGGAAGTCGCTCCGTTTCGACCTCGGGAAGGGCGACCTCCTCGTGACGGGCGGCGAGTGCCAGCGCCGCTACGAGCACACCGTGCCGAAGCGGGCCAGGGCCGGCCCCCGTATCAGCATCACCTTCCGCCACGGCGTCCGCTGACGGCGCTCGGAC
>DATLFW010000005.1:0-6214 GCA_035540775.1 Acidimicrobiia bacterium | reverse complement strand
GGGCAGTCTCGGCGGGGTGTCAGTGCGCGGTGAGCAGGGCGGCGCTGCGGAGCCGGCGTTCGAAGTGGAACTCCAGCGCCCGGACGGCGAGCCGTTCGACTTCGATGGCGAGGGGGCCGGCAGAAACGGCCAGCGCCTCGTTGAGCCCCCCGTCGAGGATGAGGCGCACGACCCGGAGGGCGTCACCCGCCTCGGGCGCCGGGCGCTGGGGAGCATGGGCGTCGCACACGGCGCCGCCCAACTCGGGAACGAGGGCGACGAGGTCGTCGCCGGTGCCGCAGGAGACGCACTCCTCGACCATCGGGTGGAATCCCTCGAGAGCGAGCAGCTTCCAGAAGAACGCCGGGGCGACCATCGGCGACGGGCGATCGGCCAGGGTCCGCAGGGCCCCCACGACCATCCGGTACAGCGGGAAGTTCGCCTCCCGCTCCTGCGCCACCTGGTCGGTGGCTTCGAGGATGGCGAGCGCCGGCGTCAGGGCGTCGAGCCGCTCCCGCAGCCCCCGGAACGACTCCATCGACTCGGCCTGGGTGATCGTGTCGAGGTTGCGCCCCTCGTAGAGCTGGAGGGCGACGTGGCTGGTCGGCTCCAGGCGGGCCGAGAATCGATTTCCGGGCTTCCGGGCGCCCTTGGCGACGGCCCGGACCTTCCCTCGGGTCTGGGTGAGCAGGGAGACGATGCGGTCGGCCTCGCCGAGCCGGTGCGTGCGCAGGACGACGGCCTGCTCGCGGTAGAGCGCCACCCCGTCAGTGTAATGACACCCCTGTAACTCTGCGTCAGCCCTGCTCGCGGATGGCGCCGAAGCGGCGTTCCCGGCGCTGGTAGTCGCGCACCGCCTCGAACAAGTGCTCGCGGCGGAAGTCGGGCCACAGCACGTCGGTGAAGTACAGCTCGGCGTAGGCCGCTTCCCACAGCAGGAAGTTGGAAATCCGGTGCTCCCCGGACGTCCGAACGAGGAGGTCGACCTCCGGCATGTCGGGGGCGTACAGGTAACGGGCGAAACGCTTCTCGTCGAGACGACTCGGATCGAGCCGGCCCGCCTTCACGTCGTCGGCGACGGCCCGGGCGGCGTCGACCATCTCGGCCCGCCCGCCGTAGTTGAAGGCGATGGTGAGCGTCATGCCCCGGTTGCCCTTCGTGAGTGCCTCGGTTTCCTCCATCCGTCGCAGCACCCGCCTGGGCACGCGCCCGCCCCGTCGTCCCATGAACCGCATCCGCACGCCCCGTTCGTGGAGGTCGTCACGGTGGCGCAGCAGGATCCCCTCGTTGAACTCCATGAGGAAACGCACTTCATCGAGCGGTCGGCGCCAGTTCTCGGTGGAGAAGGCGAAGACCGTCAGCCACCCGACCCCGATGTCGAGAGCGCCCTCGACGGTGTCGAACAGCGCGTCTTCTCCCGCGGCATGCCCTTCGACGCGCGGGAGGCCGCGCTGCGTCGCCCAACGCCCGTTGCCGTCCATGACGACGGCGACGTGCCGGGGAACGCGCTGTTGGTCGATCCTCGCCACCACGGCGGTCAACGTAGTGGCCCGGTCGACGACCAGTCGTGCCGTACACTCCTGCGCTCGGTGGGCGCTTCCTTCACGGTGATCGTCAATCCGGCAGCCGGACGTGGCCGCATGGCCCGGCTGCTCCCGCGCATCGAGGACGCGATCGCCGCCGCCGACCTCGACGCCGAGATCCGTCTCTCACGTCACCCGGGAGAGCCGCCGGCCCTCGCCCACGAGGCGGTCGACGCCGGACGGGTCGTGGTGGCCTGCGGCGGCGACGGCATGGTCGGGATGCTGGCCGGCGCCGTTGCCGACCGGGCCGCCGCCGGCGACGAGGCGGTTCTGGGCATCATCCCCGCCGGGTCCGGCAACGACTTCGCTCGCACCGTCGGTCTGCCCCACGACGATCCGCTGGCGGCGGTCGGTCTCCTGGACCGCTCCGACGTCACCCGGGTCGACCTCGGCCGGATCGGCGACCGGTGGTTCGCCTGCGTCGCCAGCGCCGGGTTCGACTCGGAGGCCAACCGGTGGGCGAACACCGTCACCCGTCTCCACGGCACGCCGCTCTACGTGGCGGCCGTCCTGCGCACCCTCGCCACGTACCGGCCCCGTCCCGTCCGCATCGTCGTCGACGGCACCGAGCACCACCGGCGCGCGTGGCTGGTGGCGGTCGGCAACGGTCGGAGTTACGGCGGCGGCATGCAGGTCACCCCCGCCGCCGACGTCCGGGACGGCCGCCTGGAGGTGACGGTGGTGAGCGACGTCTCCCGCTTCGAGTTCCTCCGCACCTTCCCGCGCGTCTTCAAGGGCACCCATGTCGACCACCCCGCGGTCGACACGTTCACGGGACAGGAAGTCGCGGTCGAGACGACCGAGAGTGGCGACATGCAGGTCTTCGCCGACGGTGAAGACTTCGGGACCCTCCCGGTCACCGTCCGTGTCGTCCCGGCGGCGTTGCCCCTCCTCCTGCCCTGACGCGCCCGGCGCGCCGATTCACACCGAATCATCAACAAACGCTCAAGCGGGCTGGCCCGCGGGCCGAAACCCTCTCCAAGACACTGCCCCGGAAGGCATGGACGAGAGCCGGGCTGTAGGGGCCACGGAGGGGGAGGGAATCCCAGTGAAGGGTTCGAAGCACATCACGCGTTTCGCCGCCGCCGGTGCGGTGGCAGTCATCGCAGGGTTCGCCGTCAACGGTGTGACCGCCGCCAACACGGTGCCGAACGCCAACGTCGGTGACGGATCCGGGACGGTCTCGGGCTACACGATCACCAACGTGTCGTACAACCTCAACGCCACGAGCCCGCAGAACGTCGACACCGTCACGTTCACCACCAGCGCGGCGGCCGGCACGGTCAAGATCAAGCTGGTGGCGGCCGGCAGCACGTGGTACTCGTGCGCCAGCACCAACGCCCCGACCGACACGACGTGGAGCTGTGACACCACGGTCGGTACGCAGGCCACTGCGGCGGCGATCGACGAACTCCGAGTCGTCGCTACCGACACCTAATCCTGACCAGGGCCGGGCGGTCGCTGCGGCGGCCGCCCGGTCACTGATCTCTCTTTCACTTCTTCTCGGCTGGGGGGCTGGGTGATGTGGCGCCGAATCGCAATCACCGTCGGGGTGATCGCAGCGGCCGTGGGTGCCTGGGTGGTTGTCGGACCGACCCAGCTGGGTGGCCCGGTCACGTATGTGATCGCCAGCGGCGACAGCATGGAACCGGGGATCCGCTCGGGTGACCTCATGCTCGTGCGTGAGGCCGACGGGTACGAGGTCGGCGACGTCGTCGCCTACCGGCACCGTCAGCTCCGCCGGGTCGTCGTCCACCGGGTCGTGGAGGTCGAAGGCGACCGCTACGTCCTGAAGGGCGACAACAATGACTGGCTCGACTCCTACTCGCCCACCGACGCCGACGTCGTCGGCACCCCGTGGGTTCGGGTTCCCGGCATCGGCCGAATCCTCTCCGGCATGGCGGAGCCCCGCAACGCCGGGCTCCTCGCTGGCCTCCTCACCCTCCTCTCCATCGGCGGTACGGGCGTCCGGCGTCATCGTCGCCGGCGCAGCATGCGCGCCGCCGACCCACGACCGCCCGAGCGCGCCCCGGTGGCCGGCCCCCAGCGGCCCCGGGGCGCGTGGGCTCTCCCACTCGGTGCCGGCCTCTTGGCCACCGCCGTCGGTTCGGGTGCCCTGTTCGTGTGGGCGGGCGGACAGCCGGCCCGGCGCGCCGCCACGACGACGATCGACTACTCCCACCGGGGCACGTTCAGCTACGACGCCGCCGCCACGCGGGGCGAGGCCTACCCGGACGGGACCGCGACGACCGGCGACCCCCTGTTCCTCGAGCTGGTGCCCGAAGCCACCGTGCGCTTCGCCTACGAACTCGAGACGCCGGCCGACGCCGAGGTACGGGGGACCACCGCCCTCACCGCTGTCCTCTCGGACGAGAGCGGCTGGTCCCGCGAGTTCCGCCTCCAGCCCACCACCCCGTTCAGGGGGAACGCTGCCACGGTCGAGGGGCGGCTCGACCTGGCCGCCCTTCGGGCGATGGTGCAGTCGGTGCAGGACACCACCGGTGTTCCGCGCCCCCAGTACAAGCTCGTCGTCACCCCCGAGGTGACCGTCACCGGCGCCGTCGCCGGGGCTCCCTTGGAGGACGCCTTCTCGCCCGAGCTCGCCTTCATGTTCGAGCCGATGGTGGTCCGGGTGAACGTCCCGACCGTCGACGGCGAGCCGACGGCCGATCCCATGAGCGCGGCGGAGAGCGGCTCCGTCGCCGTCGGGGGCATCGAGACGAACCGCCTGGGTATCGGCGGATTCGGCGTCGCTCCGAGCGATCTGCGTACGCCTGCCGGCCTCGCCGCCGCCGTGTTCGGGCTCGTCGGCATCCTGCTCCTCGCTCGCAGCCGCAGGCGCGGCGAGGGCGACGAGGCCGACGCCATCCGAGTTCGGTACGGGAAGTGGATCGTGCCCGTGCGGCAACTGCCTGAAGCGGGGACGATCGTCGACGTGGCGGCCTTCGACGGCCTCGTCCGCCTGGCCGAGCAGTACGAAGCGCTCGTGCTCCATGCCAAGCGCTACGGCGGCCACGTGTTCGCCGTCCATGCCAACGGCGTCACCTACCGCTACGAGGTCGAAACGACTCGGGTCGACCTCCGCCATGCGATGGGCGCGCCGGCACCTGCGCCCGTGCCGGTCGCTCCCGACGAGCGTGACGAGGTTCCCTCCGCTCCCCCGGCCCTGCCGGTGCCGCTCTTCCGGCCGGTGCCCGGCGCCGAGGGATGACGCAGCCCCGCCGCCGCCCCCGCCCGGCGGCGCACTCGCTGCGCCGGCTCTTCGGCTCCTGGGCAATCGTCGGTCTCGCCGCCGTTGTCGGTGGCCTGGTCGGGTTGACGGCGGCGAACACGGTGGCCGCCAGCAAGATCGGCGTCGACGTGCGCGCGGTTGCCGTCCAGGACAAGGTCCCGGCGGTCTGCCAGCCGGGGACGAGGACCTACACCAACATCGTGACCAACGGGGCCGGCACCGCGGGGAACGATCTCGTCCTCGGCACGAGCGGCGCCGACACGTTGCGCGGCGGGAGCGGGAACGACTGCCTCCTCGGAGGCGGCGCGAACGACAACCTCTACGGGGAGGGCGGGACCGACATCTGCTACGGCGGTCCGGGATCCGACTCGCAGGAACTCATCCTCGGCACCTGCGAGACGTTCATCCAGGACTGAGGTCGCCGCCGCACGTGACAGATTCGCCGTAGCCCGTCCCGTTTCGTCCCTTCGGCCGGCGGCGGGACCGTGACGCCCGGCCCCGCCGTGCGTGGGGGAGTCGTCGCGCAGCGATGCCATGGACGGTACGGAAGAAGGAAGCCGGTGGTCGGCCTCGGGCTCGCGCTCCTCGCCGGGCGTCAGTCCTGGATGGTGTGCTCGCAGTTGAGGAACGAATCGAGGCCCGGGCCGCCCTTGCACCAGTCGTCACCCAGGAGGCCGCCGTCGATGGTGTCGGCGCCGTCGCCGCCGTGGATGCAGTCGTTGCCCCCGTTCCCGAACATCAGCTCGCCAGACGAGCCACCGAGGATCAGTTCGTTTCCCGCCCCGCCGGTGGTGCCGTTCACGACGCTCGACACCGCCGTCCCGCACCACGACGGCTTGATGTCGTTGGCCGAGCGCGGCGTCTCCGAATCCTCGATGCGGGTGGACGCCACGGTGTTGGCGGCCGTGACCGCCACGACGGGTCGCCCTGACGCGTCGCAGCCGGGCGCTTCCAGCATCGCCGGGCGCTTCCAGCATCGCCGGTCGCCGTCGTCACCCGTCAGCGCAGCGGCTCAACGCCTCGTCAACAGTTCGTCAAGTGTGCCGCAATTCGTCGCTTTGTCCGTCAAGTCCGTTTCGGGTGCGGCCGATGTCCGCTCTGCATCCGCTGGGAGCCATCGACGACCAGGGGGCGGCACATGCCGCGCAGACGGGCACTGCGACGACTGACGAACGCGAGCCGGATTGGCCGCCTGGCGGCCGCTGGGCTGGGTCTCGTCGCGGTCACGCTGGCCGTCGTCGGCGTCACGGCAGCCAACACCGTCGCCGCCACCCGTCTCGACGACACCGCCTCCACACAAGGCGCCCAGGACGTGGCCCCCTCAGCGTGCGACGGCCTCGCCCTCACGGTGGTCGTCAACGGGTCGACCGGCGGGGCCTCCAACGAACTTGTCCTCGGCACGTCGGGGATCGACGTGATG
>DATLFW010000004.1:0-7877 GCA_035540775.1 Acidimicrobiia bacterium | reverse complement strand
CACCGGGGGGGCGGCGGAGCGGACGATCAACGCCTTCATCCACGACCTGTCCGAGCGCCGGCAGGCTGAGGAGGCCCGTTACCGCCTGGCCGCCATCGTCGACTCCTCCGACGCGGCGATCATCGGCAAGGACCTCGACGGGACCATCGTGAGCTGGAACCAGGGCGCCGCGGCGATGTACGGCTACGACCCGGAGGAGGTCATTGGCCGTCCCATCACCGTGATCGTCCCGTCGGAACGCCATGAGGAGGTCCAGCGGTTCCTGGCGATGGTGCGCCAGGGCCAGGCCGTCCCGGCGCACGAGAGCGTGCGGCTGCCCAAGTACGGGCCACCGATCGAGGTGTCGCTCGCCATCTCCCCGATAAGGGACGCCAGCGGCGCCGTCGTCGGGGCGTCGAGCATCGCCCGGGACATCACCGAGGAGCGCTGGCTGGCGTCGACGCTGGACTCCACGCTCGTGGCGCTGGAGACGGCCCTGGAGGAGGCGCGGGCATCCGAGGCGCTCTCGCGGCGGTTCCTGGCCGACGCCGCCCACCAGCTCCGCACCCCCATGGCGGGGATCAGGGCATGCGCCGAGACGTTGCTACGGGGGCCGCCGCCGTCGGAGCGCGACCGCCTGCTCGCCGACCTCGTGCGTGAGACGTCTCGCGCCTCCCGGTTGATGACCGCTCTGCTGAAGATGGCGCGCCTCGACCAGGGCGAGGAGCTCGCACTGGCCGGCTGCGACCTGGCCGAGCTGTGCCGGGACGAGGCCGACCGGGCTCGAGTTCTCGCTCCCGAACTGGAGATCTCGGTCGAGGCCGGCCTCGACGCGCGGCCCGAGCTCGACGCCAACGCCGTCCGGGAGGTCGTCGCCAACCTTCTCGACAATGCCCGCCGCCACGCCGCCCGCCGAATCAGCGTGGACGTCGCTCGGCACGGCGACCACGTGGAGCTGCGGGTGACCGACGACGGCCCCGGTGTGCCCGAGGGCATGGAGGAGCGGATCTTCGAGCGATTCGTGAGCCTCGACAGCCGGAAGGGGTCGGGGCTCGGCCTGCCCATCGCACGAGGACTGGCCCGCGCCCACGGAGGCGACCTGGTCTACGAGGCGGGGGCGTTCGTCCTGCGGGTGCCCCTCCGGCCCCTCGCCGCCGACGGGGTCGCCTCGAGCGTGGCCTGAGCCTCGGTCGCCAGCCGCTTCAGGCTTTGCTCGAGGACGCGAAGGTCCGAGTATCCGAGGACGTCGTACGCACCGGCCTCCATCGCCGCCGACTTCATCGTTTCGAAGGGAGAGATCACCAGCACGGCGCACGGCGGGGCCAGGGCGTGGACGGCTCGCACTGCGCCGAGGCCGAGGTCGCCGGTGAGGGCGACGTCGACGACGACGGCGTGCGGCTGGCAGACGCCGACGGCGACGAGTGCGTCGGCGACCGACGTAACCTCCCCGACCACCTCGAAGCCGCACCGGCGGAGGACGGTGGCCAGGACGCGGCAGGTGTCGGCGTCGTCGATCCAGCACAGCGCTCGGAGCGTTTTTTCCTCCACCGCTGTCAGTCTGGAAGTCGGTGCTGAAGACTGGCTGAAGTTTCCGGTGGAATCTTCGCGCGTCGCCCGTCCGGGAACCTGCGACCGCTGGACGACGCTTCATCTGGGTCATCTGACCCGTATGAACGATGTCACCGCTCGGGTAGAACTACGGGCATGGGAAGAGAGGGACGACGGCGGATCCTCGTCGCGCTGGAGCCGACCGTGCTCGAGGGGGCGTTCGGCGCCCTGCTCGGCCATGGTGAGCGGTCCGATGTCGTCCAGCTCCACGAGCGTCGCCGGAGGAGATCTCGGGGCACTACGACGTCGCCGTGGTGACCAGCGGGCTGGCTCATGAGGTAGAAGCCGAGGTGCTCATCACCCTTCCCGACACCGAGGACGGCGATGGGGTGGCGAGTGTCACCGCCGACGGGGTGACCCGCAGGGTGAAGGCCAGCACGAGCCAAGAGCTGAGGGACCTGCTCACCGAACAGTTCCCCGGCGAGATCCATCACACGGGCACCCCAGCCGCTCCGTAGCGGCGGCAAGCCGTGCTCACAGAACGACGGCGATCCTGTATCTTCCGGAGTGCGCTGCCGACGCCCCGGCCGCGTGGCACCCCCGATTCGTCTACCGGATCACGGGAACCCAGGGAGTTGGTGCTCAGGCGGCCGTGGGGGCCGGGTATGCATCCGGCCCGGAGGTGCGCCTCCGGGCGCGGTTCAGCGGCGGTGCCTCCAGCCCGGCTGGGTCATCGTGATCGGGCCCTCGACCGCACCGTGGGGACTGTTCCGACGCACGAGGGCGTCGAGGGTGTTCGTCCCGTTGATCACCGCCCATCCGGTGGGCGAGAACGTGGCCTCGTTGAACACGTGCTCGGAGAGGAGCGGGTTGGTCAACGCCTGAGAGAAGGCGTCCACGGCCACCATCGCCCGGATCAGCGGAGGCAGCGGCGTGTTCCTGCTCGGGTCCTCGGCGAACAACCCGATGTAGAACTCCACGTCGCCCGGGCGCTGGTACCGCTCGCTCAGGAAGCGGACCACCCGGGCGTCGCTGGAGATGTCGCCGAAGCTCTGCGGGGGGGACATGTTCATGTACTGGCGGTACGCGGCATAGGGGGCGAGGCGGACCCGGCGACCCTGCTCGATGGCCTGCTTCTCTATGGGCACCAGGGCAGCGGCGGTGTTGAACGGCCCCAGCCGGGCGGCCCGCTGGTCGCTGATGCCCACGAAGGCGCGGGCCAGGCCGGCGTCGAGCAACGGCTCGTTGTGGTGCAGCAGGTCGGGGATCTGATGGGCCTTCCCGCCCCAGGTGATCCGGTCGGGGACCAGCGAGTGCCAGCGATAGAGCAGGCTGAACTCGGTGGTCATCCAGTTGGGCCGGTTCCAGGGAGCCTTCCACGCCACTGACGGAATCGCCCTGAAGCGGTAGACCTCGGGGGAGATGTGGTTGATGTACTCCTGCACGACGATCTGGATGAACTCCACGATGACCGTGTTCCTCGCCGTCTGGAACACCCGCTCGTCGTCCCACGCCGGGTTGGCGGCCTCGATCCGCCCGGCGAGACGGTTGTGCTCCCGGAGGAACAGCGTGTTCAGCATGGCCACGTGCGGGATGGCGTTCGCTCGGTCGCCCCCGAAGGCGAAGATGCGGCTCGCCCGTCCCGGCGTCTGGTCCGGGTGCAGCCCGAGCGGGTCGTCCAGCTTGGCGAACTCCGCCTTCTTCGTGCCGTCGTGGTACAGGAACGGGGCCCACTCCTCGCCGCCGACGAGCTGCGACTTCAACCGGCCCCGCTCACCGGGTGCGTCGCTCTTGAGGCGCAGCACGTCCGTCTGCTCGGCGTTGTTCCCGTAGAGCGGGCACATGTCGATCTGGTGGTTGGACGTGTTCTGGAGCCGGACGTCCTCGGGTTCGCCCGTCCTCGGCATCCGGGTGCGGAGGAAGCCGTCCGTGAGGTACTGGGCGAAGGCGGGGAAGAGGACGGTGGACTTGTCGGACATCGACTGGTCGCCGGAGCGGGCGAACAGCCCGGTCAGCTCCTCGGCCGTCGGCGTGGTGAGCGCCGCCTCGGCCGGGGGGAGGTGGCGGGCGCTCCACCTCTGGTCGGTCAACGACGTCCACGACACGTAGTCGTGGGCCGTGCTCCACGGGTGCGGACGAGTGCGGCACGCGCTCACCAGCTTGTTGATCACCAACGGGTTCACCTTGGCCGCCAGCCACGGCCACCGGTTCGCCAGGCCGCCCAGGCGTCCGACGAGAACGTCCCGCATCCCCATGACCGTGCCTCCTTGGTTCGACGCCCCCTGAGTGCGAGGTGCCATCCGCTACCTTCCCGGCATGCCACCGCCCCGAGGCAGCGACGAGCGGAGCCCGTGAAGAGGGTCGGCTCGCCACTCGCGGTTGCCCGTCGAGCGGGCGGCCCCCGGCGCCCATGACCGTGTTCTACGACGCGGTCGAGTCCGAGTACTACGCCGCGTGCGTCGACCAGCTCCTGCTCGCCCGGGACGGCGCCGCTTCCGGCGGCGCCGACATCATGGAGCTCGGCGTCGGGACGGGCGAGGCGCTGGCCCGGGTGCTGAGGAGGGCGCGCTTTGGGGGCACCGTTCACGGCTTCGAGCGGGATCCCGAGTCCTACGCCTACGCCCGAAAGGCGATCGCGTCGGAGGGCGTGTCGGAGCACTACCTCGTCCATCCCGGCGACTTCTTCGACGCCGTGGAGGGGCGCCCGCTTCACTGCGCCGTCTCCAACCCCCCGTACCTGCCCGGTCCCGCCGCCCGGAGGCTCTTCCCTTCGCTGTGGGGCGGCGACTGCGGGAACGATGTCTCCAAGCGGGTCCTCTCCTGCGGCTTCCGTCTGGTCGTGCTGATGGTGTCGAGCTTCTCCGACCCGATCGACACGCTGGCCCACGCCGCCCGCTGCGGGTACCGCCTGCGGGAGTGGGTCGTGCGGCCCATCGAGCTGGGCAGGTACAGCCGCGAGCCGGCGGTGCATCGTCACGTCGAGCGGCTCGCCGGCGAGGGAAGGGCGTTCGTGAGCGGGACGTCGTACCTGCTGGCGGGAGTGAGCTGGACGACCGACGGGGACGCCGAGGACCACTCGCGGAGCCTCGCCGACGTGCTCTCCGCCTTCGGCCTCAGTCGCTGAGGAGCGCCTGGATGCGCCTGGTGAGGTTCTCCCGGAACTCCTCCTTCTTGAGCTTCCCGTCGTCGTAGCGGTCCACGAGCAGCATCCGCTCCTGCAGCACGTCGAACGGAGCAGGCGGGGAAGCGGGCTCGCGCACCGGGATCCACGCCGACTGGGCGTTCCGGGGGACGGAGAGGGCGTGGAGCATCCCTGCCTCGAACAGGACGTTCGGGTTGTCGCGGAACGACGTCCGGTCGCCGGGTGCGTACTCCGAGAAGTAGCAGATGCCGAACCGGGCGGTGGTGATCGCCTCCGAGATCTGCCGGTTGATGTTGCCCGCCGTCTGCATGTGGTCCCACCGGGTGACGTCGAGCTGCTCCGAGAAGGCGCTCAGGGCGTCGTCGATCACGGCGATCACGTCGCGGTCGGTGTTCCCGGAGAACGCCACGAAGACCGTCGGCTTGGCGAGCTGCGCCCGGGGCCCCGTCTGGACGGCGTTCTTCAGCGTCTCCAACGCCGCCTTGGTGCCGTCGGTCCGCGACTCGTTGAACGCGGCGCAGTCGCGTAGGTGGGCGACCGCCTCGGCCAGGCGGCCCAGCTCCCTCTTGGCGTCTTCGGTGATCTCCAGGTGCCGCGTGGACTCGAGGTCGATGGCGGCGATGGTGCTCCCGTTCAGCTTGGCCGGCAGCATGATCGAGGTGCGGATGGGCTCGCTCTCGTTCGGTGGCACGTAGCGGGGCAGGTCGGCACCCGGCACGGAGGCGTTCGGGCCCTTCCAGCAGTTGCGGTACGCCGTCGTGGCGTCGAGCGGCTCCCGGTCGGGGCTGACTACCCACAGCGACGCTCCCTCGCCGAAGCACAACGCCAACTGGGTGCGATACCGGCCGTCCTCGTGGCGAAGCGAGGTCGAGTGACGCTCGCCGGTGCTGCTGTACACGGTCGCGATCCCCGGTTCACCGTTGACCACCGCGGGGGCGACGATCTCGAGGTACTGCACGCTGAGCGCCTGGTCGACGTACTGCCTGACGATGTCCAGGGCCTGCCTGCACAGTTCCTTGTCGAGGATGTCGAGTGACCGCGCGAAGTGGCGCAGGTCGTCGCCGAACGTACGTATGTTTCCTTGCGGCATCGTCGCCTCCCCCAGAGACAGCACACCTGCTGGAGCCCGGGCCGTTCAGCGCAGCACCTGCCTGTCCGAGATCGAAGCCGGCCGGCAGATACAGCGGGCGCCGCCGCGACGGGCGGCCGGGCCGGAGGCTCCGGCAACCGGGCCGGCGCCCGCACGCGGCCGGCGGGCGCCGATGGCCTCGTCGACCGTGTCGCCATGAGCACCCCGAGCACTTGGTGTGGTGCGACCAGTATGGGGGACCTGCCCGGCTCGTTCAAGGCCTCGGTCGTGGTGCGCCCGGCGGGCCAGCGGCGAGGCGCCACCGACGGCGGCGCCCGGCCCTGGGGCGTCGAAGCGGCCCGCCGGGGGCGTGCGGGTCCGATCCGGTGCACCGGTCAGGAGGGCTGGAAATCTTGCCTTCGGGGGGTGCAAATCGCCCCAAGACCTGCGAAGCTGGGACTCCAGTCTCAGGGGGGTGAGATGGCGAGACGGGCACTGGTCATCGGGAGCCAGACCGGTGGGCTCCGGGGGGTGCACAGCGACGTGGAGGTCGTGGCCGACGCCCTCACGTCCCTCGGGTTCACGGCGACCACGGCCATCGAGGCCGATGCGACGCGCGCCGGGATCCTGGAGCGCTACCGGGGGCTCGTCGAGGACACCCGCAGCGACGACGCCGCCGTCGTGTACTACTCCGGCCACGGCGGACGTCAGCGCAACGCCCTCGCCACCGGCGACGCCTCCTTGCCGCCGTGGCTCCACTTCATCCTCCCCACCGACATCGACGACCGCTCCGACGGCACGTTCCGGGGGGTCCTGGCCCAGGAGCTCAGCCTCTTGCAGCTGGAGCTCACCGAGAAGTCGGCCAACGTCACGACGATCCTGGACTGCTGTCATTCGGCCCGTATGTCGCGAGACGCCGGCGCCCTGCCCAAGGCCGACGACCGGCTCGCCGCCTTCCCCTGGGCCGACGTCGAGCGCCGCTTGGCCGCCCTCGGCGCCGACCCCCGAGCCGACCTGTCGGTGGGCGACGACAACCCGCTGGCCGTGCGGGTGGTCGCCTGCTCGCCCGACGAGAGCGCCTACGAGCTCGGCACCACCACCCTCGGCGGCCCTCACGGAGCCCTGACGAGCAACCTGGTCCCCGTGCTCAAGAGCGAGCACGCCGCCTCCCTGACCTGGCGGGGCCTGCTCGACCTGGTGCGGCCGGCCGTGATGGACGTCGTGCCGATGCAGCGGCCCGAACTGGAGGGGCCGCTCGACCGGCTGGTCTTCAGCATCGAGACGCGCGACGAGACGGGCGTCCTCCCCGTGGTCGTGCACGACGGCGCCGCGCTGCTCGCCGGCGCCGCCCTGTTCGGCATGGCCGTGGGCGACAGGTACGCCGTCGTCGCCCCGGGGGGCGACGTCGACCGGCCGCTCGACACCGCCGTGGTCGACCGCATCGCCGGCGACCGGGCCAGGCTGAGGCTCGCGACGGTGGCCGCCGACGCCCTGCCGGCGGGGTGCTCCGCCCACCCCCTGGAGGTGGCGCTCGGCGCCCGCCCCGTCGCCGTGGTGCCCGTCGGCCACCCGAGCCGCTCCGAGGTCGTCGACGCCCTGCGCACGTCGCCCCACGTCCGCGTCGTCGACCGCACCACCGACGTCGTCGCCCGGGTCCGCCTCGACGGCGGCGGCGTGCGCCTGCTCGACGCCGCCGGTGAGCCACTGCACGGGTCGGCGACGTCGCTCGACCCGCCCGGCCTGGCCCGCCTCACCGACGACCTCCAGAAGCTGGCGCGGGCGACCCACGTCCGCGAGCTGGCCTCGGGGGCAGGCCCGAGCGCGCTTCCCGACGACGTCGGCGTCTCCTATGCCCGGCTCCTGGCCGACGGGAGCGAGGCGGAGCTCGCCCGGTCCGGCGAGCACCTCTTCGCCGGCGACCGGGTGGTCGTCCGGTTCCGCAACGGCGCCGCCGACAAGCGCTTCGTCAGCGTGCTCGACGTCGGCGTCTCCGGTGGCGTCTCCCTGTTGACGGCGTCGGAGCCCGACGGGCTGACGCTCGAGCCGGGCGAGGGCTACGAGCTCGGACGCGACGTCGCCGGCGTGCTCGACGGCATCGAGCTGTACTGGCCCCCCGCCGTCCCCGCCGACGCCCCTCGC
>DATLFW010000003.1:0-5982 GCA_035540775.1 Acidimicrobiia bacterium | reverse complement strand
ACCTTGTCGCCGTCGTGCTCGAGCGACAGTTCGCCCCGTTGGCAGCAGCCGCCCGGTCGGCCGCCCCCGCCCTCCAACACTTCGTCGTCCTCGACGACGGCACCGACGGCGACCTCGCCGACCTTCCCGCCGTCGCCTACGAGGAGGCGCTGGCGGCGTCGAGCCCCGAGCGCGGGTTCGAGCCGCGCACCGACGACGACCACTACGTGATCTACACGGGCGGGACGACGGGCATGCCGAAGGGTGTCGTCTGGCGGCACGAAGACGTGTTCCGCACCCTCGGCGGCGGCATCGACTTCTACACCGGCGAGCCCGTGCGCGACGACCACGAGTTGGCGCAGCGGGCGGCCGCCACCGAGACGCCCATGGTCCGCTTCCCGATCCCGCCGATGATGCACGGCGCCGCTCAGTGGGCCACGTTCCAGGGACTGTTCGCGGGCGAGCCCGTCGTCTACATCCCGAAGTTCGATCCCCACCAGGTGTGGGCCACCGTCGAGCGGGAGCGGGTGAACCTCATGCTGATCACGGGCGACGCCATGGCCCGCCCGCTCATCGACACGCTCAAGGAGGGCGACTACGACACGTCGTCGCTGATTTCGTTCAGCAGCAGCGCCGCCGTCTTCTCGCAGTCGCTGAAGGACGAGATCATCGAACTGCTCCCGAACGCAGTGGTGACCGACTCGATCGGGTCGTCGGAGACGGGGTTCGGCGGTATGACGATCGTGCAGAAGGGCACGCAGATGAAGGGTGGTCCCACGGTGACGGCCGGGCCCGATGCGCTCGTCGTCGACGACGAGAACCGCCCGGTCGCACCGGGGTCGGGGATCGTCGGGCGGCTGGCCCGGGGCGGCAACGTCCCGATCGGTTACTACAACGACCCGGAGAAGACGGCCCAGACGTTCATCGAGATCGACGGGCGACGCTTCGTGGTCCCCGGCGACTTCGGGCTCGTCGAAGAGGACGGCACGATCACCCTGCTCGGCCGCGGATCGCAGTGCATCAACACCGGGGGCGAGAAGGTGTTCCCCGAGGAGGTCGAGGGGGCGCTCAAGGCGCACCCCGACGTCTACGACGCCCTGGTCGTCGGGATCCCCGACGAGACGTGGGGCGAGCGCGTCACCGCCGTCGTCCAACCCCGCCCCGGCACGGCGCCGACCTTGGAGGACCTTCAGGAGCACTGCCGCACGCTGGTGGCGGGATACAAGGTGCCGCGTGAACTCCACCTCGTCGACGAGGTGGGACGCCTCCCGAGCGGGAAGCCCGACTATCCCTGGGCCAAGAAGGTGGCCACCGGCCAAGGTGCCTGACGGTCCTTCTCCGTGTGTGCGTATGGCGTCGCGCATAGCGCGACGCCATACGCACACACGCTTGGGGGTCAGAAGAGGCGGCGCTGGCGCTTCTCGTCGAGATAGCGGCGGGCGGCCTCGGCCGTCTCCGGCCGCTTCCAGATGCTCTCCAGGATGTCGGGGTCGGCCCACGCCAGGTGGTTGCCGGCGATCGCCTGCCCGAGGGCCCGGAAGGCGGCCTTGGTCATCGACAGCGGCACCGACGGCGTCTCCAGGAGCGACCCGACGAGGTCGTCGACGGCCGTGTCGAGCAGGTCGCGCTTCACGACGCGCTGGACCAGTCCGAGGCGCAACGCCTCCTCGCCGATGACCACTCGCCCCGTCATCACGAGGTCGCGGGCGCCCGGGAGCCCGATCTCGCGGACGAGGCGGGGGAGCCCGGCCCAGGTGAGCGGGATGCCGAGGGCCAGTTCGGGGATCGAGATGCGCACGTCGTGCCCGGCCACCCGCAGGTCGCAGGCCACGGCGAGGAGGGCCGCTCCGCCGATCACCGAGCCGTGGAGGCGGGCGACCGTCACCTGCGGGAGGGCCTCGACGTCCTCCAGCAGCCGCTGCCACGCCCCCGCCTGGTGGCGGCGGTCCTCCCACGTCCCGTCGAAGCGGCTCGATGCGATGTCGTAGCCGGCCGAGAAGGCCCGCCCCTCGCCGGCGAGGACGACGACGCGGATCGACGGGTCGTCGCGCAGACGATGAACGACGTCGACGAGCCGGCCCCGCAGCTCCTCGTCGAGGGCGTTGAGCTTCTCGGGACGGTTGAACGTCAGCCGGCAGACGTAGTTGTGCGTCTCTTCCTTGAGCACCGTCGCCGACGCTACCCGACGGGGCTCAGGCGAGCGCCCGCTCGTTGAGCTTGTTGAGCCGCTCGCAGGCCTCGATGTACTCCTCGACGAGGCGCTGCACGACGTCGGCCGTGCGCTCGACGCGGTTCATCATCCCGACGACCTGACCGACCGGGTTGAAGTTGGTGTCCTTCGACTGCTCGGGGTAGCGGTGGCCGCGGCGCACCGCCTCGATCGCCACCATCATCTGGAGCGGCATCGGGAGCGGGTCGGGCGTGTCCTCCGCGTCCCACGCCTCGGTCCAGTCGTTGCGCAGCATGCGGCACGGCTTGCCGGTGTACGAGCGGGACCGCACGGTGTCGTGGCTGCTCGCTTGGAGATACGACTCCATCTGGGCGGGCGGCACGTCGGCCTCCTCGACGGTGAGCCACAGCGACCCTGTCCACGCGCCCTGCGCCCCCATCGACAGGGCGGCGGCGACTTGGGCGCCGCTGCCAATCCCCCCGGCCGCCAGCACCGGAAGCGGCGAGACCGCCTCGATCACCTGCGGCCACAGCACCAGCGACGACACCTCGCCGCAGTGTCCGCCGCCTTCGGTGCCCTGGCAGACCACGAAATCGAGGCCCGCCTCCTTGTGCTTGAGGGCGTGACGCACCGAGCCGCAGAGCGCCCCGACGAGCTTCCCGGCGTCCTGGAGTTCGCGCACCACTTCGACGGGCGGGGTGCCGAGGGCGTTGGCGACGAGCTTCGCCTTGTCGTGCTTCAGGATCGTCTCGACCTGGGGAGCGGCGGTGACCGACGTCCACCCGAGGAGGTCGCGGCGCTGCTCGTCCTCCGGCATCTCGGGGACACCGTGGTCGGCGAGGATCTTGCGGCCGAACTCCCGGTGCTCGTCGGGGACGTGCTTCTTCAGCTCGGCCTCGAGCTCGTCGGCCGTCATGTCCTCGATGCCCTGCCCCGCGTATTTCTGCGGGATCACGATGTCGACGCCGTAGGGCGTGTCGCCGCAGTGCTCGTCGAGCCAGTTCAGCTCGACCTCCAGTTCGTCGCCGCTGAAGGCGAGGGCGCCCAGCACACCGAGGCCGCCCGCCTTCGAGACGGCGGCGACGACGTCGCGGCAGTGGCTGAAGGCGAAGATCGGGTACTCGATCCCCAGCTGTTCGCAGATGTCGGTGCGCATCGTTCTTGCTCTCCTTGAATCGTGTGCGTATGGCGTCGCGCTATGCGCGACGCCATACGCACACACGTCTGGTCAGGCGGGTTCGGCGGCCAGGGTGCGGCCAAGGCGGAGGAGCTGCTCGGTGGCGTGCCCGAGCGTGAACTCCGCCTGCTTGGCGGCCAGGAAGTAACGGTGGATGGGGTAGTCGGCGTCGACGCCCATGCCCCCGTGCAGGTGGACGGCGGCGTGCACGACGCGGTGGGAACCGTCAGCCGCCCAGAACTTCGCCACTTCGATCTCGGTGTCGCACGGCAACCCTTCCGACAGTCGCCAGGCGGCCTGCCACAGCGTCATGCGAATGCCGAGGACGTCGATGTAGGCGTCGGCCGCCCGCTGTCCGACCGCCTGGAAGCTGGCGATCGGCACGTCGAACTGGTGGCGGCTCTTGGTGTACTCGGCGGTGAGTTCGAGGGCGCGTTCGCTCACTCCGAGCACGTAGGCGCACAGCCCGACCGTCGCCCGGCGCTCGATCCACCGGACGATCTCGGCGCCGTCAGCCGGCGATCCGAGGACGGCGTCGGCGGAGACGGTGACGCCCGACAACTCGAGGAGCGCCTCCCGACCCTTGTCGGCGACGCGCTGGGGTGTGCGGGTGACACCGGCGGCGGTCGGGTCGACGAGGAAGACCGCCGTCCCCTCGGGCGTCGTCGCCGGGACGAGCACCAGGTCGGCTTGCATCCCGGCCGGCACGCACGCCTTGGTGCCGGTGAGCCGCCACCCGTCGCCGTCACGCTCGGCCGTCGTGGTCGGGGCGGCTGGGTCGGCGTTGCGCGGTTCGGTGAGGGCCGCGGTGAGGATCGCCGAGCCGTCGATCGCCTTCGCCACCCACGCCTGACGCTGGTCGTCGGACCCGAACTCGGCGATCGGCATGGCGCCCATGACGATCGACGCCAGGACCGGCGCCGGCGCGACCTGACGCCCGCACTCGATCAGGATGCGGCACTGCTCGATGAGCCCGTACCCGCCCCCGCCGAGGTCTTCGGGGAGGGCGATGCCCAGCAAGTCGGCGCCCGCCAGCTTGGTCCACAGGCCCTCGTCGAAGCGGTCGTCGGTCGCCTCGACGGCCCGCATCCGCTCCTCGGTCAGCTCGCCCTCCAGGATCTGGCGAGCCAGACCGGCGATCTCTTCTTGCTCTTCGGTGAAGGTGAAATCCATGTCTCTCCGCCCCTATCGCATCCGCGGCATGCCCAGGGCGAGCATGGCGATGATGTCCCGCTGCACTTCGTTGGTTCCGCCCCCGAACGTGAGGATGAGGGCCGCCCGGTAGCGGGTCTCGATCCATGCCCGCATCCGCTCGGCCGCCGACTCGGGCTTCACGTATGCGTCGGAGCCCATCACCTCCATCAGGAGGCGGTACGCCTCGGTCGAGAACTCGGTGCCGAAGACCTTGGTGGCCGACGCCTCGGCCGGGTTCAGCGCCTCCTCGCTCCAGGCGATCTTCCAGTTGATGAGCTTCAAGAACTCGACCTTGGCGTGCACCTCGGCCAGGTGCCGCTGCACCCACTCCTGGTCGATCACCCGCCGACCGTCAGGGAGCTTCGTCTCCTGCGCCCACTCCCGCACGAGGTGGAGGGCGTGCTGGATCGGCGAGGCCGAGCACAGCGATACCCGCTCGTGGTTGAGCTGATTGACGATGAGGTTCCAGCCCTTGTTGAGTCCGTCCTCACCGCCGACGAGGTTCTCGTGCGGGACCCGGATGTCCTCGTAGTAGGTGGCGCTGGTGATGATGTCGGCGACCGTCTTCACCGGCGTCCACCGGAACCCCTCCGACTCGGTCGGCACGATGAACATCGAGATGCCCTTGTGCTTGGGCGCTTCGGCGTCGGTCCGGGTGGCGAGCCAGA
Organism: Acidimicrobiia bacterium; assembly: GCA_035540775.1. Lineage (GTDB taxonomy): Bacteria > Actinomycetota > Acidimicrobiia > IMCC26256 > JACPCJ01 > DATLFW01. Next base: position 794 of record DATLFW010000003.1, on the reverse strand, counting down.
CGTAGTCGGCGTACTGGACGAGGCTCGTCCACATCTTCTGGCCGTTGATCACCCACTCGTCGCCGTCGCGGACGGCCCGGGTCTTCAGACTGGCGAGGTCGGTGCCCGCCTCGGGCTCGGAGTAGCCGATGGAAAAGTGGAGTTCGCCGGCGAGGATCTTGGGGAGGAAGCGCTTGCGCTGCTCGTCGGTCCCGAACTTCATGATCGTCGGGCCGACCGTATTGATGGTGAGGAAGGGGACGGGGGCACCGGCGATCGACGCCTCGTCGGTGAAGATCAGCTGCTCGAGGAACGTCCGGCCCTGCCCGCCGTACTCCTCCGGCCACCCGATGCCGAGCCAGCCGTCGTCGCCCATCTGCTTGACGAGACCCTTGTAGGTCTCGACCTTCCCGTACTCGCCCTCCGCCGAGCGCATGGCCTCCTTCACCTCGGGCGTCATGAGGTTCGAGAAGTAGGAGCGCAGCTCGTCGCGTAGCTGCTCGTGCTCCTCGGTGAAGGCGATGCGCATGGCGGTGCTCCCGAAGCCGGTCGACGAGATTGAAACGTGTTCTAGTTTGGTCGACCGGCCCCGGTTCGCGCCAGCGCGTCAGCGGCTCCAGCCCGTGACGCTCGACGGGACGGAGACGCCCTCGGTGAGCAGCGGATCGGCGACGGGGTCGCCGGGCACGACGCGCAGTGGGAGGACACCGGCCCAGTGGTCGAGGCCGAGGTCGTCGTCCTTGTCGAGCGGCGGCCCGGTACGCACCTTCGCCGACGCTTCGTCGATTGCCAGGGCCGCCACAAGGGTGCCCTTC
>DATLFW010000002.1:0-9993 GCA_035540775.1 Acidimicrobiia bacterium | reverse complement strand
CCACGACGACGAGCGTCGTCTGCTCGAAGGGGTTCGTGTCGGCGGCGAGTTCCGGGAAGGCGCCCGCGCCCGACGGGGCCGTCGACCCCGCCAGGACGCTCCCGTCGCTGCCGGTCACGTCGCCGAGGGCATTGACGACGGCGAGGGCTGCCACGGTGGCCGCTTCGCATCGAGCGGACGCCCCGCCGACACCTCCGGGCACTCGGAAGTCGGCGCCCCGCCACTTGCCCACCGTGGCGCCCGTTCCGGCGCCGACCCGTCCCAGGGCGGGAACGTCGCCGCCCTCGGCGGCCTCGGCGGCCGCTCGCCCCTCGGCCGGACCCGGGGCTCCGAGCCCGGCCCCCGTCCGGGCAGACTCGTCGAACACGCCGGCGGCGACCACGATCGGCACCGCTCCGCCACTGGTGGGAAAACCCTGCCCACGCTCGGCGAGATACCGCATCACCCCATCGGCGGCGGCAAGGCCGAAGGCCGATCCTCCGCAGAGCACGACGGCGTCGACCCGGTCGACGAGGGATCCCCAGGTGAGGACCGCCGCCTCCCGGGTGGCGGGAGCGCCGCCACGAACCTCGCCGGAGCCGACGCAGCCGGACGGCGCGAGGACGACGGTGACGCCCGTCCCGTCGCCCGTCCAGTGGCCGACCCGGATCCCGGGGATCTCCCAGATCACGGCCGCGTCACCCGACGTGGACGCGAGGCACGCGAGGGCCGACGGCGCAGGTGATCTCGTAGCCGATGGTGCCGAGCCTCGCGGCGATCTCGTTGGCGGTGATCTCCTCGCCGCCCTGCCGCCCGAGGATGACGACCTCGTCGCCGGGAGCGACGTCGGCGTCGCCGCAGTCGACCATGAACTGGTCCATGGTGACGGCACCGGCCACCGGGTGGCGCTGCCCTCCGATCAATACCTCGCCCCCGACCTCGAAGAGACGGCGCGCCACGCCGTCGGCGTACCCGGCGGGGACGACCGCGACGGTGCTCTCCCGTTCGAGTCGGTAGTGCTGTCCGTAGGAGATCCCCTCCCCGGCCGGCAGGCGCTGGACGTGGGCGACCTCGGCTCGGAGGCGCATGGCGGGGCGGAGCGGGGCTGACCCTTCCATCACCGGTGCGGGAGCGATGCCGTAGACGGCGATGCCGCACCGGACGAGGTCGTAGCGCGCCTCCGGTACGGCGATGGTCGCCGCCGAGTTGGCGGCGTGGACGACGTCTGGCGCATTGCCTCCGCTCGTGAGCTGCGAGAGCACGTCCTCGAACCGTTGCAGCTGCACGCCGGTGAGCGGGTTGCCGGGCTCGTCGGCGACGGCAAGGTGCGTCATGACGCCTTCCAGGTATAGCGGGCCTCGCCACGCGACCTTCCGCGCCAGCGGCTCGGCCTCCTCGAGCGTGCAGCCGACCCGATGCATGCCGGTGTCGACCTTCAGGTGGACGGCGAGACGATCGACCCCGGCCGCCTCCGCCGCCTTGGCGAGCGCGTCGACGTACGGGGCCCGGTACACGACGGGCGTGAGCCGCTCCGCCACGACGGCAGACGCGGCACCGATCGGCGGCTCCGACAGCAGGAGGATCGGGGCGTCGATCCCCGCCGCCCGCAGTTCGGCGCCCTCCTCCACGAGGGCAACGCCGAGCCAGGTGGCACCGGCGTCGAGGGCGGCCCGCGCCACCTCGACGGCTCCGTGGCCGTACCCGCCCGCCTTCACCACCGCCATCAACGCCGCACCGCCCGCGCACGAGAGCAGCGTGGCGACGTTGGCGCGCACGGCGTCGAGGTCGACCTCGGCGACAACAGGGCGGAACGACGGTGGTCGCTCGGCCGTCACGCGAGGACGCCTCCGGTGAGCGAGGCGAAGGCGTCGGGGAGGGCGGTGACGAGGTCGCCGGCGACCAGACCCCGGTGCCCGGCGTGGTCGGCCGCCCGCCCGTGCAGGAAGGCCCCCACCGCGGTGGCCTCCGTCGGTTCGAGACCGACGGCGAGGAGGCCGCCGATGACTCCCGACAGCACGTCGCCCGTGCCCGCGGTGGCCAGCCACGGACCGCCGGTGACGTTGAAGACGGCGGTGCCGTCGGGGGCGGCGACGAGCGTGGTCGTGCCCTTCAGGAGCACCACGGCTCCGGTGTCGGCCGCCAGGCGCCGGACGTGGCCGAGCCGGTCGGCCTCGACCGACGCCCCCGCCAGCCGGGCGAACTCCCCGGCGTGCGGAGTGAGGACGGCCTGGCCGGCCGGGCGCTCCCGGAGTGGGGCGAGGTCGCCGGCGAGGGCATTGAGGCCGTCGGCGTCGGCGAGCACGGGGACGGGCGCCTCGGCGACCAGCCGCCGTACAGCGGTAACGGTCGGTTCGTGGGTGCCGAGACCAGGACCGACGACGAGGGCATCGAAGCGCTCCAGCCATTCCAGCGCCGTCTTGGCGGCCGGCTCGTCGAGGTGACCGTCGGCGGTGGCGGGCAGCGGGCGGGTCACGACCTCTCCCCCCGCGACCTGGCGCGCCGCCTCCTCGCCCGGAACGGCGAGCACGACCATCCCGGCACCGGCCCGCATGGCCGAGCGGGCAACCATGTCGGCGGCGCCGAGCATCCCCGGCGAACCGGCGACGACGAGCAGGGCGGCGTCCCACTTGTGGGCGTCGGGCGAGCGACCGGGAAGGAGCAGGCCGACGTCGGCGTCCTCGAGCACATACGCCTCGGGGCCAGGGGCCGTGGTCGGGTCGACGCCGATCGGGGCGACGTCGAGCGTCCCGACGTGACTGCGCCCGGGGTGGAGCAGCAGGCCCGGCTTCGCCGCCGCGAACGTCACCGTGTGGTCGGCTCGGATTGCCGGACCTTCGACCTCGCCGGTCAGCCCGTTGACCCCGGACGGGATGTCGCAGGCGAGGACGGGCAGGCCCGAAGCGGCGAAGGCCTCGGCGACGAACGCCGCGTCGCCCTCGAGCGTGCCCCGGAACCCGGTGCCGAACATGGCGTCGACGGCGAGGTGGCTCCGGCCGAGGGCGCGTTCGAGGCCCGAACGGTCGAGGGCGGGGTCGAGGGTGAAGACCTCGCAGCGCACGCCCCACTGGCGGAGACGGCGGGCAGCGACGAGACCGTCACCGCCGTTGTTGCCCTTGCCGCAGACGATGGTGACGCGCCGGGCGTAGGTGGAACCGAGGAGGTCGCGAGCGGCGCGGGCGAGCGCCCAACCAGCCCGGTCCATCAACACGTCGACAGGCGTCCCGGCCTCGATGGCGGCGCGATCGGCCGCCCCCATCTGCTCGGGCGTGAGGACGAACTCCACGACCGCCCATGCTACGGCCTGCGCCGCCCCGCCTTCTGGGTGCACTTGAACCGCCTATGCAGCGCGAAACGCACCCAGAAACCGTGCGCCTCGATCGTTCTGGGTACGTCTGCCGCCATATAGGGGCAGCAGACGTGCCCAGAATCCGGGCGTCGGACCTACGACTCCGCCACCACGAAGGCGATGGCGACCGTCGCGGTGTGCGTGAGGGAGAGGTGGAAGCAGGCGACGCCGCGGTCGGCGGCGAGGTCGGCGAGGGTTCCGCGGAACACCAGCGACGGCGCACCGCGCTCCGCCCGCACGACCTCGGCGTCGTGCCAGGCGAAGGCCCCGAGGCCGACCCCGAGCGCCTTCATCACCGCTTCCTTCGCAGCGAATCGCACGGCCAAGTGGGGCACGGGATCGGTGTGCTGCCGGGCGTAGGCCCGCTCCCCCTCGGTGAACAGCCGCTCCTCGATCCCCGGACGCCGCTCAAGGACGTCGGCGAAGCGCGGCACGTCGACGGCGTCGACGCCCACCCCCACCACGGCCACTATTCGACCGTGACGGTCTTGGCGAGGTTGCGGGGCTTGTCGACGTCGTTCCCCCGGGCCTTCGCCACCCAGTAGGCGAACAGCTGGAGGGGGATGACGTCGACCGCGGGCGAGAAGAGCTCGGCCGTCTGGGGCACCTCGAAGACGTGGTCGGCGAGCGACGCCGCCTCTTCGTCACCCTCGTTCGCGACCAGCACGATGGTGGCACCCCGAGCCCGCACCTCTTCGATGTTGGAGAGGGTCTTGGCCCGGATGTGCGACCGCGTGGCGACGCCGATCACGACGGTGCCGGGTTCGATCAGCGCGATCGGCCCGTGCTTCATCTCCCCGCCCGGGTACGCCTCGGCCCGGACGTACGAGATCTCTTTCAGCTTGAGCGCCCCTTCGAGGGCGACAGGGAAGCCGACGCCGCGCCCCAGGAAGAAGAAGTCGCGCACGTCGGCGAACTGCTCGGCCACGCCCCGGATGACGTCGGATTGGTCGAGCTGCGCCTCGATCAGTTCGGGCACCCGGTGGAGCTCGACGAGCAGGTCCTCGATCTCCGACGGGTAGAGCGTGCCGCGCACTTGGGCCAGGTAGAGGGCGAGGGTCTGGAGCGCCACGATCTGGGCGACGTGCGTCTTGGTCGCCGCCACCCCGATTTCGGGGCCGGCGTGCGTGTAGAGGACGGCGTCGGCGTCGCGGGCCATCGAGGAGTCGACGACGTTGGACACCGCGACGACCCGGGCGTTGAGCCGCTTGGCGTACCGGCAGGCGGCGATGGTGTCGGCCGTCTCACCCGACTGGCTCACACCCACCACGAGGGTCCGGGTGTCGAGAACCGGATCGCGGTACCGGAACTCGGAGGCGATGTCGATCTCGCACGGAAGCCGCGTCCAGTGCTCGATGGCGTACTTCGAGACGAGCCCGGCGTGGTAGCTGGTCCCGCACGCCACGACGAACACCTTGTTGACGTCGCGCAGTTCGTCTTCGGTCAGCCGGAGCTCGTCGAGCACGATGCGCCCACCGTCGGCTGTCCGCCCGCGGAGCGTCTCCTCGACGGCCGTCGGCTGCTCGTGGATCTCCTTCAGCATGAAGTCGGGGAAGCCACCCTTCTCGGCCTCCTCGAGATCCCAGTCGACGTGCCGGGCAGGCGCCTGGACCTCCACAGCGTCGAGGTCGGTGACGCGGACCGAACCCGGCCGCAGCTCGACGACCCGGTCGTCCTCGATCACGTAGAGGTCGCGCGTGTACGGGAGGATCGCCGGGATGTCGGACGCCACGAATGCGGCGCCGTCGGAGACACCGGCGACCAGGGGCGAAACCCGCCGGGCTGCCACCAGCAGTTCGGGGTCGTCGGCGTGCACCACGGCGACGGCGAGCGACCCTTCGATCTCGCGCATCATCGCCCGCACGGCGGCGGGAAGATCGTCTCCGGCTGCCAGCCGCTCCTCCACGAGGTGGGCGAGCAACTCGGTGTCGGTCTCGGACCGCAGCTCGTGGTGACCCTCGAGGCGGGCGCGCAGCGAGTGGAAGTTCTCGACGATGCCGTTGTGCACGAGCGCCAGGCGTCCCGAACAGTCGGCGTGGGGATGGGCGTTCGCCTCCGACGGGCGACCATGCGTCGCCCAGCGGGTGTGGCCGATTCCGAGGTGGGGCCCGTCGGGAGCGTCGGAGACAGCGGCGGTCAGCTCGGCCAGCTTGCCGACCCGGCGGCACGACCAGATCGACCCCTCAGCGCCGTCGAGGCGGAGCGCCACACCGGCCGAGTCGTATCCGCGGTATTCGAGCCGGGACAGACCCTCGATGATGATCGGCAGGGCCGGGTCCGGACCGGTGTATCCGACGATTCCGCACATGGGAACAGGCTAGGAGGTGGCGGGACCGAGGGTCGCCGCGAGGCGATCTGCGAGTCGAGCGGCGGCCTGCTCGGCTTCGGCTTCGGTCGACGCCTCGACCATGACCCGGACGACGGGTTCCGTCCCCGACGGCCGGACGAGCACGCGCCCCTCGGCGCCCAGCGCCTCCTCGACCTCCCGCACCTCGTCCCAGAAGGCCTCGGCGCCGCCCAGCCCCTCACGGTCGGCGACCCGTACGTTGTGCAGGACCTGCGGCAGCTTGGTGACGACGGCCGCCAGCTCCGACAGGCGAGCACCGGTCCGGGCCATGACGTCGAGAAGCACGAGGCCCGTCAACACGCCGTCCCCAGTGGTGGCGAGGTCGGCGAAGATCACGTGTCCCGACTGCTCGCCGCCGAGGGCGAATCCGCCCTCGTCCATCGCCTCCAGGACGTAACGGTCTCCGACCTTCGTCTCGACCACCTTGATGCCGCGGGCCTCCATGGCGAGGCGGAAGCCGAGGTTGGCCATCACGGTCGTCACCACCGCGTCGCCCGGCAGCCGGCCCCGCTCCTGCAGGTCGAGGGCGGCGATGGCGAGGATGTGGTCGCCGTCGACGAGCGCCCCCGTCTCGTCGACCGCCAGCACCCGGTCGGCGTCGCCGTCGTAGGCGAGCCCGACCTGGGCCCCTGAGCGGAGGACCGCCTCCCGGACGGCCTCGGGGTGCGTCGAACCGCAGCCCTCGTTGATGTTCACGCCGTCGGGCTCGGCGCACATGACCTCGACCTCGGCCCCGACCTGGCGCAGGACGTCGGGACCGGTGACGCAGGCGGCGCCGTGTGCGCAGTCGACGACGACCGACAGGCCGTCGAGGCGGCGGCCTTCGAGGGCGCCGACGAGGTGGTCGAGGTACTCCTCGCGGGCACCGGGCGCCGGGTCGATGCGGCCCCTCGCGATGGCCGGCGGCGCGGCGGGCAGGACGGCGAGTTCCGCTTCGATCCGCCGCTCCACGGCGTCGGGCAGTTTGCGGCCGCCGGCTGCGAAGAACTTGATCCCGTTGTCGCGGAAGGGGTTGTGGCTGGCGGAGATCATCGCCGCCGGCAGCCGGCGGACCTGCGAGAGGTACGCCAGGCCGGGCGTCGGCAGGACGCCGATTGCCTCGACGGCGCCACCTTCGGCAGCCAGCCCAGCCTCCAGCGCGTCCTCGATCATCGGCCCCGACTCGCGCGTGTCGCGGGCCACCAGGAAGTGCCGGTCGGTGCCCAGCACCCGGGCGGCGGCGCGCCCGAGGGCGTGGACGGACTCCGCCGTGAGGTCTTCGTAGGCGACGCCCCTGACACCGTCGGTGCCGAAGCGCAACACCGGAACGTCGGGTGCCACGGGCGCCTACGGAGCGGTCAGCGCTTGGAGTACTGCGGCGCCTTGCGGGCCTTCTTGAGGCCGTACTTGCGGCGCTCCTTCTCCCGTGGGTCACGGGTGAGGAGGCCGGCCCGCTTCAGCGGGGTGCGCTGCTCGTCGTCGAGGGTCGCGATCGCCCGGGCGATCCCGAGCCGCAGGGCACCGGCCTGGCCGCTCACCCCGCCACCCTCAACGGTGGCGTCGACGTCGTAGACCTCGGCCGTCTGGCTGATCCGCAGTGGCTCGGTCACGAGCATCCGGTGGACGTCGCTCGGGAAGTACTGCTCGAACGCCCGGCCGTTCACGGTGATGGTGCCACTGCCCGGGCGGAGCCGGACGCGAGCGACCGACTCCTTGCGTCGCCCGGTGGACTGGATCAACGGCTTCGGCACGAAAGGATCTCCTTCGACGAACGGGGGGCCGCTCAGGCCTCGACCCGGGAAGCCCACTTGAGGGCGTACGGCTGGGGCTGCTGGGCGGCGTGCGGGTGCTCAGCCTCGGCGTAGACCCGCAGCTTCTTCAGCATGCGGCGGCCGAGACGGCCCTTCGGCAGCATCCCCTTCACGGCGTTGTGCACGACCCGCTCGGGGTCGCGCTCGAACAGTTGCTCGAACGTGAGGCTGCGCAGACCGCCCGGGTAGCCCGAGTGGCGGAAGTAGCGCTTCTCGATCGGCTTCTTGTTGCCCTTCACGACGATCTTGGCGCAGTTGACGACGACCACGTGATCGCCGCAGTCGACGTGCGGGGCGTAGGTCGGCTTGTGCTTTCCGCGGAGGAGATGCGCCACCTCGGCAGCGAGGCGGCCGAGGACGACGCCTTCGGCATCGACGACGTGCCACGCGCGCTGGATCTCGGCGGCTTTCGGCTGGTACGTAGGCACTGCGACCTTCCTGAAGGAACACGAACGCGCGGGCCAGAAGGGCACGCACAGGAACGGCTCAGGATACCGGTCCACGGTGCCTCCTGCCAACGCGGCCCCGCCCGGTAGCCTGCGAGGGTGCGAGCCGAACCCGAGCTGGTCCACCAGGCCGTCGAGGCCCTCCTCGACCCCGCCCTCGAGCCGATCGTCGAGATGCTCTTCACCCATCACGACGGGGTCTACGAAGCCCGGGCGGTCGACGGCGCCGTCCGCTTCACCCGTCAGCCCGACGGGCACGTGTGGCGCTACGACGTGAAGGAGGTCGAGGGACGGAATCCCGTCGGCGACCAGGCCGTCGACCGCTTCGCCGGGTTGGAGTCGGAGCTCGCCAACCGATTCCCACCCCGCACCGACAACTCCTATCCGTTCGCCTACGAGCAGATCGCCCAGCTCTTCGACGCCGTCCACTCCCCCGACGTCTGCGTACTGCACACCGCTGCCCACAACTGGGAAGACCACGGCGGCCATCGAGGCGAACACGGGTCGCTGGGCGTGGTGCAGGCACGAGCTCCGTTCATCGCCGCCGGTGCGGGGATTCGCCCGCTCGGGATGGTCGACGAGGCGGCCCGCCTGGTCGACGTGGCTCCCACCATCTGCGCCGCGCTTGGCGTGGCGCCGACGGCGGGCCGGGGATTGAACGGCGAAATCCGCGACGACGCCTTCCTCGCCCATCAGGACGGCGAACCACTGTGGGACGTGCTCGACCCGGCGACCCGGCCCCGGCACGTCGTCGCGTTCCTCCTCGACGGAGCGAACCCCAACGTCCTCTATGCCATGGCGAATCGGGGCGAGGCCCCCAACATCGCCCGGCTCATGGAGATGGGATCGACGCTGCGGTTCGGCGCCATGGCGGGGCTCCCGACGGTGACGCTGGCGAATCACACCTCCAATCTCACCGGCGTGTACCCCGGGCACCATCAGGTGCTCCACAACGCCTGGTACGACCGGCACGCCGCCCAGCAAGTGATCACCAACTCCCCTCTCACCTGGCCGACGGCGATGCAGTGGCTGCGGGAAGGGGTGGAGTCCGTCCACACGGCCGTGCACCGCACCTGGCCCAGCGCCTTCACGGCGTCCGTCAACGAGCCATGCGACGTGGGTGCCGACTACTCCACCTTCGACTTCTTCCGGCGGGGCGAGATCCCGCCGATGCCCCAGTCACCCGAGGGCCTGCCGCACGTGACCGAGCGGTTCGTGCGACCCGTGAAGCAGTACTCGTGGTCGACGGTCGCAGACCACATGGGCGTGGAGCAGGCGGTCGGCATCTGGAGCGGGCACTACCGCGACGTCTCGTACCCGGCGCCTCGTTTCATGTGGGTGAACTTCACGCTCACCGACTCCGCCTTCCACGCCGGCGGGCCGCACTCCGACGTGGCAGCCGCCTCCGTCCACGACACCGACGCCCGGGTGGGCGAGGTGTTGGCCGCCGTCGAGCAGGCGGGGGCGTTCGACGACACCGCGTTCTTCGTGGTGGCCGACCATGGGATGGAGGAGACGAATCCCGAGGTGACGGGCGACTGGGACGTCGCCCTGCGCGAGGCCGGCCTCCCGTTCCGCGACGAGGGCTACGGCTTCATCTACCTCGGCGACCACGTCGTCTGACGACGCCTCAATCGAGGCGGCGGAGGTGGCGGCCCGGCGTTCCGTGCTCGTGGAAGACGTCCTCGAGGTGCCGCTCCATCGCCTCCTCACTGAGGCCGACGGGGAACGGGATGTCCCGGAGTTCCGTCCGCTTGCCGTCGCCGCCGACGCGCCATGCTCGCCAGCCGTCGCCGGCCGCCTCGATGACGACGATCATCTGTCCGTAGACGTCGAAGCGCACTGACCACCTCCATCCGTGCCATATCGTGGCCCGGTGCACGCACCCGGCGCTCCCGATTCGATCGACCTCGTCACGGTCGAGGCCGTCGAGGCCGCCGCCCGGATGCTCGACGGGATCATCCGCACCACCCCGACCGAGCACTCCCACACCTTCAGCCGGATCCTCGGCCGGCCGGTGTTCCTGAAGCACGAGGAGCGGCAGCGGACCGGCTCGTTCAAGATCCGGGGCGCCTATCACTGCAT
>DATLFW010000001.1:0-3142 GCA_035540775.1 Acidimicrobiia bacterium | reverse complement strand
GACGGGCACCTCGTCGAGGAGGTCGCGCACGGCCCGGCGGCCCTCGCTGACGAGGACGGCGGCGACGGCGAGCGCCTCGCCGCTCCACCGGGCGCAGAGCACCTGGCGGCGGCCGTTGGCCACCGGCACCACCGAGTCGGGCGACGGGTGAGCGGCGAGGGTGGTGACGAGATCGGCGTCGACGAAGGGCATGTCGACGGCGAGCACGACCGCGGGGCCGTGGTGGCCGAGGCCCCGCAGCGCTGCGCCGCCGGCGGCGAGGGCGGCGAGGGGGCCGGCGCCGGGCGGGTCTTCGACGACGGCGAGCCAGGGGGTGTGGCCCGGGCCGACCTCGACACAGGGGCGGCAGGTGCTGGCGAGGGTGGCGACGGCGCGCTCGGCGAGGGTGGTCCCGCCGACGTCGACGCTCGCCTTGTCGACGCCGAGACGGGTGCTGCGCCCACCCGTCAGCAGCATCCCGGCCGTCCCGGTCGTCCCGGTCGTCCCCCGTTCGCTCACGGCCCCATCATGCCCTTTGCGTCTTGGGGGAGTTCACCGCCCTGTACACGGTCAACTCCCCCAAGACGGGAGGAACCGGGTAGTCCCACTACTTGGCTCTCGTCGGGGCACGCCGCCCTCAATACCCTCCGTGAGGGACACGTCTGGGGGCACCATGGTTCGACGCTCGCTCGCCGCTCTTTCGCTCGTGGGGCTTCTGCTCCCGCTCGCACTCGTCGCCGGTCCGCCGGCGGCGGGTGCGAAGAGCGGCTCTGCCGGCCGCTACATCGTCGTCCTCGACGACCGGGCGGCACCGAATGCCGTCGCCGCCGAGCATTCGCGGCGCTTCGGCGCCCAGGTGGGCCACGTCTACGCCCACGCCCTCTCCGGCTACTCGGCGACGCTGTCGGAGCGCGCCCTCGACCGGGTGCGGCGGGATCCCCGGGTCGCCTTCGTCGAGCCCGACGGCGTGGTGGGCGTCACCCACCACCGGCCGGGGCACGGCGGGGGCGACACCGGTGGAGACACCGGCGACGGCGGCTCCGACCCCACCGCCTGCGCGCAGACGCTCCCCTGGGGCATCGACCGGGTCGAGGCAGACGTCAGCCCGACGGCGGTGGCGGGCAACTGCACGGGGGCCGTCACGAACGTCACCGCCTACGTGATCGACACGGGCGTCGGGAAGCACTCCGATCTCAACCTCGTCCATCACGTCAACTTCGTCGGCGGAAGGAACACCGACTGCCACGGCCACGGGACGCACGTCGCCGGCACCGTCGCCGCCCGCGACAACGGGAGCGACGTGGTGGGTGTGATCCCCGGAGCCCCGATCGTCGGAGTGAAGGTGCTCGGGTGCAACGGGTCGGGAAGCACCTCGGGCGTGATCGCCGGCGTCGACTGGGTGAAGGGTCACGCGGCCGGAAAGCGGGCGGTCGCCAACATGAGCCTGGGCGGCGGCGCCAGCACGGCGCTCGACAACGCCGTGATCGCAGCGGCCAACAGCGGCGTGACCTTCGCCGTCGCCGCCGGCAACAGCGGGGCGAACGCGTGCGGCTCCTCCCCTGCCCGGGCCGGCACGACGAACGGCGTCGTCACCACCGCTGCCACCGACTCGGCCGACCGGGAGGCGTCCTGGAGCAACTACGGCTCCTGCGTCGACATCTGGGCACCGGGGGTGGGCGTCGTCTCCACCCGTCTCGGGGGTGGCACGACGACGAAGTCGGGGACGTCGATGGCCTCGCCGCACGTGGCCGGGGCGGCGGCCCTGTGGCGGTCGACCCACACGGGGACGCCGTCCGACACCGAGGCGGCGCTCAAGGCCGAGCAGGTCACGACGGGGACGGCGAGCAAGGACGCCCGCCCGATCGTGCTCGTCCAGGTCGACGCCTTCTGACCCGTCCTTTGAGGACCTGAAACTTTTTTCCCGGCATACCGGCCGAACCGGGCGGTTCTGCCGAACGGCGGTGCAGGCTGGCGGACCGTGACTGCGTAGGGTCAAGCCGACCCGTCCGCCGGTCGATGGTCTGTCGCGATGCCGCCGTTGACGTTCGAGATCCCGAGGTTGCGCGCCCTGGCGCGTCACGCCCTCCCGAACATCGTGGAGGCGACCCTCGTCCCGCTCGGGCTCTTCTACACGTCGATGTGGTTCTTCGGGGTGTGGGGCGCGCTCGCCGCTGCCCTCGCCTGGTCCTACGCCGCTCTGGCGGTGCGTCTCCTCACCCGCCGCCGCATCCCCGGTGTGCTCGTCCTCGGCGCCATGGCGATGACCGTGCGCACCGTGATCGCGGTGTTGAGCGGGAGCGTGTTCGTCTACTTCCTCCAGCCGTCGCTCGGCACCGTCTCGGTGGCGCTGCTCTTCCTCGTGTCGGTGCCCTACGGGCGGCCGCTCGCCCAACGCCTGGCGTCCGACTTCTGCCCGCTGCCCGACACCATGCAGCAGCACCCGTCGATGCAGGTCTTCTTCGCCCGCATCTCGCTGCTGTGGGGCTTCGTCTACCTCACCAACGCCGCCCTCACGGTGTGGCTGTTGCTCAACGAATCGCTCTCGACCTTCCTGCTCGTGAAGACGGCCGCCTCGTTCACGCTGACCGGCAGCGCCATCGCCTTCTCGACCTGGTGGTTCATCCGGTTCATGCGAGCCAACGGCGTGCAGGTGATCCGAGCCAAGCGGCTGACGGCGGGCGGCCTCGCTCCAGCCGTCGCTTCGTAGACTCGGTTCCGATGCCCGAGTTCGTCCGCACCACCGACGGCGTGCGGATCGCCGTCCGTCGGCACGTCCCCCTGGTGGCTTCGGGGACGGCGGTCGTGGTGGCGCACGGGTTCACCGCCTCCAAGGACGAGCGTGACGTCGTGGCGCTGGCGGAAGCGCTCGCGGCCGACGGGCACCTCGTCTTCACGTTCGACGGCCGCGGACACGGCCGTTCGGAGGGGCTGTGCACGCTGGGCGACCTCGAGCGCCTCGACGTCGCCGCCGTGGCCGGGCTGGCGCAGGCCGAGGCCGAACGGGTTGTGGTGGTAGGGGCGTCGATGGGAGCGGTGGCCGTGATCGGCTACGCCGCCACCCGTCCCGACATCGCCGGCGTCGTCGCCGTCAGCCCGCCGGCGGTGTGGCGGGTGCCCCGGTCGCTGACGGGGCTGATCTCGGTGCCGCTCACCCGTACCCGAG